>NZ_DASYCH010000004.1:0-7084 GCF_036500295.1 Puia sp.
AAGATCGACTCCATCGAAGATTATGAACAGATCATCCTGCTGATGGAAGGAGAAATGATCGCATCCGGCACACATGCCGATCTGATGCAGACCTGCCCGGAATATGTACAGATCTATCAATCACAAAGAAGCACCAGCCACTATGAGCAACAAGAATTACAATCTAAATAGCCTCACCGCCGAACAGCCAAAGACCGCCACCTGGTCCGCCCTCCGCCGGCTGATCAACCTGCTCCCGCAAGAAAGGGGCAACCTCGTGCTGGCCCTGTTCGCAATGCTGGCCTATGCATTCCTGACCATGCTGGGACCCTATATCATCGGCACCACGATCAACGATTTTATCTTTCATAAAGACTATCACGGGGTCCTGGTCAACTGCGGTTGGTTGCTGCTGATCTATATGGTAAACCTCGGCTCGATCTATCTCCGCACGATCCTGATGGGGAATTTCGGGCAAAGGCTGCTCTTCACCCTTCGCAACACGATCTTTAACAAACTGCAGGAACTGCCCGTCGCCTTTTTCTCACAGAACAAAGCAGGCGACCTTATCTCCCGCGTCAACAACGATACCGATAAGCTCAACCAGTTCTTTTCCCAGTCCCTGATGCAGTTCGTCTCCAGCTTTTTTATTATCATCGGCGCAGGCGTTTTCCTCCTCGCCCTCAACTTCCGCCTGGGACTCGCTACCCTTGCGCCGGCCTTCCTCATGTGGTTGTTTACAAAATTCCTTTCCCCCTGGGTCAAACGAAAGAACGCCATCAACCTAAAAAATGTCGGCGGCATGAGCGCCGAGATCCAGGAAAGCCTCAACAATTTCAAGGTGATCCTTGCGTTCAACCGCCGCGATTATTTCCGCGCGCGCTTTAAGGAAGCCAACCATCGGAATTATTCCAGCGCCCTTCGCGCCGGCATCGCCAACGGCATCTTCACCCCCGTCTATGGCTTCCTGGCCAGCATGGGCCAACTGATCGTGCTGTTCTATGGCATCTACCTCATCACCGCCGGTTCTTTTACGGCCGGCTTCCTCATCAGCTTTTTTATCTACGCCACCAGCTTTTATGACCCGCTGAAGCAAATGGCGGCCCTTTGGGCCAATTTCCAGGTGGCCCTCGCCGGATGGGATCGCATCTCCCATATCCTGTCGATGGAATCCGATCTCGTTACCTTGTCCGCCGCCGCACGCGCACCGGCCGTCACCCCATCGACCAACGGCAATGGCAACAGTTCCCCCGCCCTCCTCGAATTCCGGCAGGTCTCTTTCCGCTATCCCGACGGCAAAGACGTCCTTCATCATAATAACTTCCGGATGGAAAAAGGCAAAACATACGCGTTGGTAGGCCCCACCGGTGGCGGCAAGACCACCACGGCCTCCCTGATCGCCCGCCTTTACGATCCCACCGACGGCGCCGTACTCCTTGACGGGAAAGATATCCGCACTTATACCACGGAAGAAAGGACCCGGAAGATCGGCTTTATACTGCAGGAACCCTTTCTCTTTACCGGTACCGTCCGGGATAATATCCTCTACGGCAACGGACAATACCTGGACTTCTCCAACGAACAGTTGGAGCAAGTGATCCATGACGCCAACCTCGAAACACTTTTGTCCCGCTTTGACCAGGGCCTTGAAACCCCCATCCTATCGGCAGGCGACGGCATCAGCCTCGGACAAAAACAACTCATCGCCTTTATCCGCGCCGTTCTCCGCAACCCCGAACTGCTGATCCTCGATGAGGCGACCGCCAATATCGACACGGTAACGGAAAAGATGCTGGAGGATATCCTTCGAAAACTGCCCGATACCACCACCCGCGTCATCATCGCCCATCGACTGAACACGATCGAGAACGCCGATGAGATCTTCTTCGTCAATTCCGGAGAGATCATCCGCGCCGGCAGCCTCGACCAGGCCGTCGATATGCTGCTCCAGGGGAAAAGAGTGAGCTGAGCCCGGCAAAGCCCCCTGCTTCGGGTAATTCAGAATGTCCCCAGTATGCTGTATTAGTTTGCAATCATAACGCAAACCATAACCATCATGCAACGATCCCTTACGCTTGCCCTCCTCATCCTGACCATCGGGACCGCCACCGCGCAGAACGGCAGTGGCTTTAGTCTTACAAGATCCTTTCCCATCGGCAGCCCCGGCGGATGGGACTATATTTCCGTCGGACCCGATAAAAAGCTCTATGTCTCGCATGGCACCCGGGTGAATATCCTCGACCAGCAGACGGGCGATTCCGTCGGCGTCATCCCGAATACAACCGGCGTCCATGGCATCGCCTTCGATGAACCGGCCGGAAAAGGTTATACCAGCAACGGCCGGCTGAACAATGTCACGGTCTTCAATATAAAGACATCCGCCATCCTCAGGCAGATCGCCACCGGCCAAAACCCCGATGCGATCCTCTATGACCCTTTCTCTAAAAAGATCGTCACCTGCAACGGCCGAAGCCATGACCTGACCGTCATCGACGCCGCCAGCGAACAGGTCGTAGCAACGATCGCCCTGGATGGCAAGCCCGAGACGGCTGTCTCCGACGATGCCGGTAAGATCTACGTGAATATCGAAGACAAGAATAAGATCACGGTGGTGGATATCCGTACCAATGCGGTCGTCACCAGTTGGCCCCTCACGGCCGAAGGGCCCACCGGCCTGGCCATCGACACAAAAACGAAACGACTCTTCGCGGGCTGTGATAAGTTCCTGGTCGTCATGGATGCCGGCAGCGGCGCCATCGTCGAGAAACTGCCGATCGGCGACGGATGCGATGGCGTTGGTTTTGACAGCGGTCTGAAGATGGTCTTCGCCTCTTGCGGCGAAGGCATGCTGACGGTGATCAAAGAAGGATCGGCCGCTTCTTTCAAAGTGATCGGCAATGTGCCTACCAAACGCAGCGCCCGCACCGTGGCAGTCGACGAAAAGACCCACCAGGTCTACCTGCCTGCCGCCGAGACGGAACCCGCCGCAGCCGGCCAACGACCCAAACAAAAGCCCGGAACCTTCCAGGTACTGGTCGTCAGCCGGAAGTGATCCCTGCCGCTTGACCGCATTCCAAAATCGGCGCGTAATCTGCCATTTTTGCGCTAAATTGTCGTACATAACCAAGAATGTATGCAAACAGCCATTTCCGAACCCGTCACCAGCACAAGTAATGCAGCCGGCAAGTATGGCCGCATAAAAAATTTTATCGACGGACAGTTCACCGGCAGCGCTGCTACCCGTAGCATCCCCGTCATTTCTCCCCTCGACGGCGCCCTCCTCGCCGAAATGCCCTGTTCATCCGCCGCCGACCTCGACGCCGCCGTCCGATCCGCCCGGACAGCCTTCCCCCGCTGGAGCAGGACGCCCATCAAGGAAAGAGTACAGGTCTTCTTTCGCTATAAATACCTGCTGGAGAAAAACCTGCAGGAACTCGCCGCCCTCGTCAGCGAAGAGAACGGCAAGACCATGGGTGAAGCCATCGCCGAGATAGAAAAATGCATCGAGCTCACCGAATTCGCCACCTCCCTGCCCCAACTGGTGACGGGCGAAGTACTGGAAGTAAGCAAGGGCGTGGAATGCCGGACCGAACATGCCGCCGTCGGCGTCGTCGCCTCCATCGTCCCTTTTAACTTCCCGGCCATGGTGCCCAACTGGACGATCCCCAACGCCCTGGCCCTTGGCAATTGCATGATCCTCAAACCATCCGAAAAAGTACCCCTCAGCGTCACCCGGATCGCCCTGCTCCTGAAAGAGGCCGGTCTGCCCGATGGCGTTCTAAATATCGTAAACGGTGACCGCGAGATCGTAGAGGCGATCTGTGACCATCCCGGCATCGAAGCCGTATCCTTCGTCGGGTCGACAAAGATCGCAAAGATCGTTTATCAACGCTCTACATCCCACTTCAAACGCTGTCTCGCCCTCGGCGGCGCCAAGAACCACCTGCTTGTGCTGCCCGACGCAAAGCCCGATATGACCGCCCAGAACGTAGCCGCTTCGATGAGCGGATGCGCCGGCCAGCGTTGCATGGCAGCTTCCGCCATGGTGGCCGTCGGCGATGTGGACGCCATCATCGATAAGATCTGCGCGGAAGCCCGTAAGATCGTCCCCGGCACAAACCTGGGCGCCGTTATCGACAAAGCCGCAAAAGAAAGGATCACCCGCTATATCACGGAAGCCGAAGAGCAGGGAGCAAAAATATTGGTCGACGGCAGAGGCGCTACCGTCCCCGGAAAAGAGAACGGCACCTATATAGGACCGACCGTCATCGACCAGGTGACCCCCGATATGGCAATCGCAAAAGACGAGGTCTTTGGCCCCGTCATCAGCATCCTTCACGTCAATACCCTCGACGAAGCCCTCGCCATCGAGAACGCCAGCCCCTATGGCAATGCCGCCTCCGTATTTACCCAGAACGGCAGCTACGCACGTTATGTCATCGACCACGCCAGCGCCGGCATGGTCGGCATCAATGTCGGCGTACCCGTCCCCCGCGAACCCTTTCCCTTCGGAGGATGGAACGAAAGTAAATTCGGCGTGGGCGATATCACCGGCAAAAGCTCCATCGAATTCTGGACGCGGCTAAAGAAAAGCACCGTCAAATGGAATCCGGAAGCCGGGACCAATTGGATGAGCTAGCCACCCCACCCCGGCCCCCTGACTTTGACAACGCAAAAAAACATGTATGCCAGCACAAACAACTATATCCGAAGCACAGGAGATCATACAGGACAGCCTCGACTACACGCTTTTCTCCTGGAGCAAACAAAAAGGCGTCACTCCCCTCGCCATCCGGCGCGCCGAAGGCGTTTACCTCTATGACTACGACGGCCGGCGCTATATCGACTTTTCCTCCGGGCTGATGAACGTCAATATCGGCCATGGCAATCAGCGCGTGACCGACGCCGTCATGCGCCAGATGCAGGAGGTGAGCTATGTCACTCCCGGATGCGTTACAAAGGCAAGGGGCGACCTGGGAAAAAAACTGGCGGAGATCACCCCCGGCAATCTTAAAAAGACCCTGTTCACGACAGGAGGGGCAGAGGCAATAGAGAACGCCATCAAACTGGCCCGTCTCTACACCGGCCGCCATAAGATCATTACCCGTTACCGTGCCTTTCACGGCGCCTCCTATGGAGCGATGACGGCCGGCGGCGACCCCCGGAAACTACCCTCCGACTCCCAGCAGGCTCCCAATTTCGTCCATGTCGAAGACCCCTACTGCTACCGCTGCCCCTGGAGCCAGGAGATCCAAACCTGTCACCGGGAATGCGTATCGCATATAGAAAGGGTCATCCAATTCGAAGGCCCGGAGAATATCGCCGCCATCCTGATGGAGGGAGAGAGCGGCACCTCCGGTTGTATAAAATACCCGCCGGACTACTTGCAAAAGATAAGGGCGCTCTGCGATAAGTATGGTATCCTGCTGATCGCGGACGAGGTGATGAGCGGATTTGGACGAACGGGAAAATGGTTTGCAAGCGAACTGCATGGCGTCGTACCCGATATGATCGCCACCGCCAAAGGCATCACGGCCGGATACCTTCCACTCGGCGCCCTCATCGTCACCGACAAGATAGCCGACCACTTCAACGACCGCATCCTCTGGCTGGGACTCACGTATTCCGCCCATCCCGTCGTCTGCGCCGCGGCTGTGGAGGTGCTGAAGATCTACGAGGACGAGAACCTCCTGGCAAACGCCGCCGCCATGGGCCGGTATCTCGATCAACAGGCGGCGCTTCTGAAGGAACAGCATCCCTGTATCGGAGATTTCAGGAACACCGGTCTGCTTGGCTGTTTCGAACTGGTAAAGGACCGCGCGACAAAAGAACCCATGGCCCCCTTTAACGCAAACCCCGGCGAAATGGCCGTCATGAACCAGGTGGCTGCCCGGATCAGGCAGCTTGGTATGTATGCCTTCGTCCGCTGGAACTATGTCTTTGTGGCCCCGCCCCTGAGCATCACCCGCGAACAACTGGACGAAGGGCTGGCGATCATCAGCGAAGCCCTGACCATCGCCGATGCACCTGTCACCCATTAACCAACACAACCCGCATATCGCCTATGTTGTCATCCCTCCCTTCGTCCTCCCCCGGCACGCCAAACGCCCCTGTGCCCTCCCCTTCACTGTACAGTGAGGACCTGGCGCCCATTCCAACGGAGAAAAGGAGCTGGACCACCTGGAACTATGCGGCACTTTGGATCAGCATGAGCCTTTGCATCCCCACCTATATGCTGGCCAGCTCCCTGATCGGCGGCGGCATGAACTGGTGGCAGGCGATCGGCACTATCTTCCTTGGCAATAGCATCGTACTGGTGCCGATGATCCTCAACGGACGCGCCGGCGCAAAATATGGCATCCCCTTTCCCGTTTTCGCTCGCGCCAGCTTCGGAGTGAAAGGCGCCAATATCCCCGCGATGCTCCGCGCCATCGTAGCCTGCGGCTGGTTCGGCATCCAAACCTGGATCGGCGGCTTCGCCCTCTACCAGATGGTCCGGATGTGGATGCCCTCGATCGCTGCCCTGCCCCCGCTCTTCCCCGCCTCCTGGGGACTGGCTACCGGACCCGCCATCTGTTTCTTCCTGTTCTGGCTCCTGAATATGTACGTCGTTTGGCTGGGCGTGGAAAGCATCCGCAAATTGTTGGTGTTTAAAGCTTTTTTCCTCCCCGTGGCGGCACTCGCCTTGCTCTGGTGGGCGATCGCACAGGTACACGGCGGACTGGGACCCATCCTGACCCAGCCCTCCCGTCTTTCCGGTTCCGCCTTCTGGGCCTTCTTTATCCCGGGGCTGACAGGAATGGTAGGCTTCTGGGCCACCCTCTCCCTGAACATACCCGACTTTACCCGTTATGCCGTCAGTCAGCGGGCGCAGGTAAGAGGCCAGGCTATCGGACTGCCGGCTTCGATGACCCTGTTCTCCTTCATCGGCGTAGTGGTGACCTCCGCTACCACGATCATCTACGGAACGACCATCTGGGACCCCGTCGTACTGGCAGGAAAATTCGATAGCAAGCTGCTCGTAAGCATCGCCATGATCGCCGTCGCCATCTCTACCCTCGCCACCAATATCGCCGCAAATATCGTAAGCCCTGCCAATGACTTC
>NZ_DASYCH010000005.1:0-189429 GCF_036500295.1 Puia sp.
GGGGAACATCCTGAAGAATATGGGCCAGGAGTTGATCTTTGTGAGTCCTTACACCGATTCATCCTCGACGCGGCCCGTCGTGATCGCCAACAATATCGTGGATTGCGCGATCCCCGCCGGCTCTGTTTCCATCGGCAGCCCGACCACACCGGCCACCACCAACTATGGTATCCGCAGCGAGGCAAAGAATTCGGTCATCTCCGGTAATATGATCACCAACGCGACCCAGGGTATCCTGGAATATGCCTTTACGACTTATAATTATCAATTCAAACGCTGGCAAATTCAGGATAACATCGTGCAGATGACCACCAATTCCGCCATGACCCCACATTATGCAATTTATGTCCAGGGTTATAACAGTACAACTACCACGAGAGCTCAATATCCCAATATTACCAACAATACGGTCATTGCCGATTCCTTAACGCTTAACGGGAGCGATCTGGACGTGCTGAATATAAATGACGCCGACAGTGCGCTGGTTACCGGGAATACGCTGATCCTCGGAAAGGTAAACAAGGCGGGGCATTCCATTCATTTCAGTAATATGACCAGCAGCTACAACACGATCTACAAAGACAACGTCATCCGCGGGCCGATCGATGTCAAATACGTGCTCGGCTCGTCATCGCCAACTCCCACGTATACGGATTGGGATAATTTCTCCAGTGTGATGGTCAGGTCCATCACCGCGGCCACCACACTGACGGCGGAAGATGCGACGATCATTGGTAATGCTGCCGCCGGTAGTTTTTCGGTAGCGCTGCCGGCTCCCGGTGACCCCACAGTAACAGCCAGGGGACAGGGTAAAAAGTTCGTAGTTCGGAATATTACTTCGGGATCGGCCAATACGATGACCCTGACAACGCCCAGCGGATCGATTATCGGGACTTCTTCCGGGTCGAGTCTTGTCATTGCATCGGGAGCGACAGTGAGTCTACAGACCGATGGGGCCAATTGGTATGTGTTGTGAGGAAAAAAGCGGGACAGCGAACGGCGGGCATAAACCATGCCATGGCCGGGGAAGGCGGGCCGGGTGGCGCGATTTCTGCGGCAGCCCTTTTTAAACTTACAACTATGACAACAGTAACATCAACTTCGACAGAAACACAATCCCGGTTGCGGGAGTTCTTCATCGAGCAGCTACAGGACATTTACTGGGCAGAGCAGAAGTTGGTAAAGACCTTGCCAAAGATGGCGGATGCGGCGCATTCGGCCGAGCTGAGGGAGGCCTTTAACAACCACCTGGAAGAGACCCGGAATCATGTCACGCGCATCGAGCAGGCGTTTCGGATGATGAACGAGGAAGCCGACACGCAGGAGTGCCAGGCGATCAAGGGGATCATTAAGGAAGGGGAAGACATCATCGACGAGACGGAGGATGAGACCGCACAGCGCGATGTGGGTTTGATCTTTGCCGGGCAGAAGGCCGAGCATTATGAGATCGCGACCTATGGAGGGCTGGTGCAGCTGGCCAAGACGATGGGGCAGACGGATGTCGCGAACCTGCTTCAGCAGACGCTGGTCGAGGAGAAGGCGGCGGATCAGAAGCTGACGGAGATCGCCGAGACGAACAGCAATGCGGCCGCGGCGCGGGAGAAAGTGGAATAGGCGCCGGCGGAGGACCGGGGGAGGCGGTCGGGGGCTAGATCCCGGTGTTTATTTTTTTGAAAAATTCTTCCCGGCAGGAGCGGCTCAGAGGAATGTCGCGGTTGCCGATGCGGATGATGTCGTTACGGATAGAGCTGATCTTGTCCAGCAGCACGATAAAGGATTTGTGTACCCGGGCGTATTTGCCCGGAGGCAATTTTTCTTCGATGGCTTTGAGACTTAGCTTGGAAAGCAGGGGTTTTGCGGAACCGGCAAGATGGATACGAATATAGTTGCGCAATCCTTCAATATAGGTTATCTCGTGGATGAAGACCTTTGTCAGCTGATATTCCGTATGGATAAAGAGGTAGTCCGGGTAGTTGCTATTCGGGCTATCCTCTTTTTGTTTGAACCCGTGGTATTCGAGGGCTTTGCCCGCGGCTTTCAGGAAGCGATCGAAGGAAACGGGTTTTACCAGATAGTCCAGGACGTCGAGGTCGAATCCTTCCACAGCGTAGTTCCGGTAGGCCGTTATGAAGATGACCATCGGCTTATTAGCCAGGCTTTTGAGGAAGCTTAGCCCGCTGATGCCGGGCATCTCGATATCCAGGAAGAGGAGGTCGACCGCCTCTTTGTGCATGACTTCCAGGGCCGCATAGGCGTTCTTACATTTCCCGATCAGTTGCAGAAAGGGCACCTGCCGGATATTGTCTTCGAGGATATCCAGGGCGGGGGTTTCGTCGTCTATGGCGAGACATCTGATCATTGGAGCGGGATATTTAGGGTGGTGACAAACCGGTTGTCCTTTGCCGATACCGCGGCCGAGCGGTTGTCGACGGACTGGAGATCATAGTCACCCGGGTATACCAGATCCAGTCTTTTGCGCAGATTGCTGAGGCCGATGCCCTGGCTTCGGGCGCCCTGTTGCCGGACCAGGGGATTGTATTTATTCTCCACGACGAGGCAGACGCGATTGTCATCACCGGCGTGGATCCCGATGGTGATGACCGGGTCGGTCACCAGGCCGATACCGTGTTTAAAGGCATTCTCGACGAGAGGAATGAAGAGCATGGGTTCTATGCTGCGTTGCGTGACCACCTCCGGGGTGTTGAAAAAGACCTTTACGTCGTCGCCGAAGCGAAGCAGCTGAAGGTCGATATAGGCGCGAAGATAGCTTATCTCGTCTTCGAGGCTGATCTTCCCGTTTCCGGCATCGTAGAGCATATAGTTCATGAGGCGGGCCAGTTCGAGGAGGACGGGTTCGAGCAGGTCGGATTTGCGCCGGGCGAGCAGGGCCATGCTGTTGAGCACGTTGAGCATGAAGTGAGGGTTGACCTGAGCGCGAAGGAAGGAGAGTTCGAGGCGAAGCAGTTCCGTCTCCCTTTCTTTTTTCGCTTTCTCGAGCTTGGCGTTCTCCCGCCAGGCGCCGACGCTGGCGCTGGCCATGAGGAAGAAGAAGCCCGGGGCGATGCGCCGCATGCTGAAATAGTACCCGTTCGGCGGCTGGGTGCCGATGAAGGGCATCAGTCCCGAGAGGGCGATAACCACGATGAGCGCAAGAAAGGTATAGGTAAAGTAGAGCAACCGTTTCTTCCGCGAAAGGTAGAGCGGGATGAGCACATACCCGTGCAAATAAAAAAGGCCGATGAATGGCAGGCCGGTCCAAATAAGCAATCCCCCGCTCAACGGTACGAAGGACAGGCTCCTCGGCTGCGGCTGGCTGGGGCGCCAGAGCCAGATACAAAGGATCAGCACCGACCAGATCGCGGTATGAAAGAGAACGGTATAGAAGCGGTTTAACTTTAACATGTCCTGTCGCAAGTTAAGGAACGATCACGGATTTTGACCGGACCGGATGGGCGCTGAAATATCCGTAGGCCCCGTTGCTGATGTTTGTGGAGGGGTTGGCAGGTGAGGCGTTGGTACCGAATGCCCCGGTGGAGGTGGAGCGAAAGAGCTCGGAAAAATAGGTGTAGTCGTTGTTATCTACGCTGAACATATCTACCTGCAGGAGATCGCCGTGGTTGAGGCTGATGCTGTCGGTCCGCAGGTTATCCTGGATATACCGGCCGTCGGAAAGCCTGTCTTCAAAGAAGAAGAAATCCTTTGTATAGAGACCTCCGTTGATATGTTCTTCATAGCGATAATAGTTGGCCACTCCGGGCGGGTCCTGGAAATTGACGATGGCGGTGATCTGGCCGTTTCTGAACCGGGTGGAGGTGGTGAAGGTGATCGAATCCAGGGGAACCGGCTGGGGCATGGTCGAAGTTGCAGAGTAGCTGGTGTCGTTGACGGTGACCGAAAGATCGTAGGTGTACCCGGGTGTTCCCCGGAGGGTATGGGTGATGTAGATGCCGGTGGATATCTCGGTGAGAAACTCTTTGACGCCGGTGTTGTCACTGATCGTGACCGTGGCGCCGGAGACGCCGGGGAAAGTGTTGCCGGCATAGAAATTCGCCGAGCGCATGACCTTCACCGTGTCGGGGAGGGCCCCATCGGTAATGTTGCCCTCGATGACGAGCTGCGGCGGAATGGTTTCGAGGTTCAGGTGCACGACCTTCTGGCAAGAGCCGAGGATCAGGATGAGACAGGGTATTATGCGGCGCATGGTCGATTAGAATTTAAAGTTATAGGTGATGGAGGGAACCCAGCGGAAGAGGGCCCATTGGACGGCCTGGGTCTTTGACGCGTCGCCGGGGTCCTGCTGGAAGCTGATGCTGTAGGGGTTTTGCCGGCCATAGGCGTTGTAGATAGAGAAGTTCCAGTTGCTGTCGAACTTCTTTGTCTTCTTTCCCTGCAGGGTAGCGCTGAGGTCGAGGCGATTGTAGGGCGGCATCCGGTTGGCGTTGCGCTGTGTGTAAAGCCATACGACCTGGCCGTTGACATCGTATTTTCCTGTGGGCCAGGTAACGGCGTTACCGGTGTAGTACACGAAATCGCCGGAGAGGGTCCATTTGTCATTGAGCTTGTAGATGCCGACGATGGAGATGTCATGCGTTCGATCCTGGTTGGCGGGATACCAGGCATTGTTGTTGATGCCGGCGAACTGACGCTCGGTGCGGGAAAGTGTATAGCTGATCCAGCCGGTGAATTGGCCGACCTTCTTTTTTATGAAGAACTCGGCGCCGTAGGAGCGGCCTTTGCCGAAGATGAGCTGTGATTCGACGTTCTCGTTGGCGACCAACTGAGCGCCATTCTTATAATCGATCTGGTTCTGCATGTCCCGATAATAGACTTCGGTGGAGAATTCGTAGTTGTTGTTGGCGAAATTGCGATAGTACCCAACGGAAACCTGATCGGCGACCTCGGGTTTTACGTTGTTGCTGCTGGGTATCCATACATCCGTGGGATTCGACGAGGTGGAGTTGGACAGGAGGTGCAGGTTTTGGGTAGTGCGGGTATAGGCCAGCTTGACCGAGGAGAGGTCCGTGAGCTTATAGCTCATGGAGAAGCGGGGTTCGAGGTTGAAGTAATTCCTCACGCTCTGACCGGAGCGGTACGTTGTGGTGTCGAGCGTATTGCCGGCGGAATCATAGGTGTAGAAATCACCGGGGCCGAGGACCGTGAAGAGGCCGGCGCGGAGTCCGTAGTTGATGTTCACTTTTTCGCCGAGGGAAATGTCATGGGAAAAATATACGGCGCTTTCCAGGGCGTATCTGCTTTGGATGGTAAGATCGTTGAAGCTGGATTGATCGGTGCTGGTGATGACGCCGGGCGAGGTGGTATGGTGGATCACATCCACTCCAAAGTTGATCTTGTTGCCGGCATTGGCGTAATACTGCAGATCTTCTTTGAAATGAAGGTCCTTTATATAGGAGGTGATGGCGATGTCGTTGTTGCCCGAGTTGAGGGTGATATCGTAGTTGTATTTGCTATAGATGAGGGAGGTGTTGGAGAAGAGCCGGCTGTTGAAGATATGGTTCGAGCGGAGGGTGGCGGTGGCATTGCCATAGTCCAGCCCGAAGGTGTTGCCGAGGCCGAGATTATCCTTGCCAAAGTAGCCGGAGAGAAAGAGATGGTCCTTCGCGCCGAGTTTGTAATTGGCTTTTGCGTTGATGTCATAGAAGTAGAGGCTGCTGCTATTGGTGTTGCTGTCCCTGGAGAGCTTCAGGAAGAGATCGGCATAGGTTCGCCGGGCGCTTACGACGAAGGAGCCGTTGTCCTTTTCGATGGGGCCATCCGCTTCGAGGCGGGAGGAGATGAGGCCGATGCCGCCGCTGGCGTGGTAGCCCTTATCACTGCCGTCGTTAATCCTGACGTCGAGGACGGAAGACAGCCGGCCGCCGAACTCTGCGGGGATGGCGCCCTTGTAGAGGGTGACATCCTTTATGGCATCGGAGTTAAAGGTGGAGAAGAACCCCAGCAGATGGGAGGGATTGTATACGGTGGCTTCGTCGAGGAGGATCAGGTTCTGGTCTACGCTGCCGCCGCGGACGTAGAACCCGCTGCTGCCATCACCGGCCGACTGTACACCGGGCAGCAGCTGGATCGTCTTGAGGATGTCCTTCTCGCCGAAGATGACCGGGATATCCTTGATCTCGTTGACCGAGAGCTTCTGGACGCCCATCAGCGGCTTTGTCACGTTACTGGTATTCCGGTTGCCCGTGACGACGACCTCCTGCAGTTGGGGAGAGCCAGGGGCGAGTTGGATGGACAGGCTGAGATCATGATCCAGGTTTACCGCGAGGGTGTCGTTGCGAAAGCCGGCGAAGCTGACGATGAGGCGGTAGCGGCCTTCCGGAGCGCTAAGCGAATAAAATCCATACGAGTTACTGAGTTGGGCGGAATGGGTCTTTTCCAGGAGGACGATACTGGCCCCGATTAGGGTTTCACCTGAGGAGGAGTCCCGGACCGTTCCGCTTATGGTGTGGCGGATCTGGGCGATGGACAGCAGGGGAAACAGGAATGCCGCTATCAGCCCGGTTAGTGTTTTGGGTTTCATGGCGCAAGGATAGGATGACCTCGCGTTAAAGCAATGTTAGGGAAGACCAATGGAGGGATTGAGGATACAAAAGAGCCGATTTTGGGTACAAGGGCTGGGCAGGGATTTCCCCAGTCGGCGGAAGGATGAGCGCATCGGGGCGGTTTTTTGGGCTGGCAGGTTTTTTACATAAGATAGACTAACCTTAAAACAACACTATATGGGCAACCTTCTTTATCTCATCGCCGTCATTCTTGTTATCTGCTGGGCCGTTGGTTATTTTGCCTACGATGCCGGCGGGATCATTCATATTTTGCTGGTGATCGCGCTGATCGCTATTCTGCTGCGGGTGATCCGAAGGGAAGTCTGAATCTTATCGATGGGGGCTGGAAAGAGATGGTAAGGAATTTAGCGGAACACTTCCAATAAAATTAGTAAATTAGCAGGAAAAATGGAGGGTGTGTCCGAGGATATCAGCTATACACCGGCATCTCTGCTGCATCTGTTCAATAGTGTGCTGGCGCCATCGGCGACGAAGAAGATCATTTTGTTAAAGGGCATTTATCTGGCCGGCAGGGGGGTTACCTATGCCGGCTTTTTTTATGACACGTTGAAGGATGAGACGACGGAGGCGGTGCTGACGCTGGTGGTGCCGGCGTTGCTGCGCAATGGGCTGACGAATAACAAGACGATCGAGTTTTATGGGTATATCACCAAGCGGGTGGTGCTTAACGGCGGGCGGATCGAGGTGCATGCCGTGATGACGCAGTTGCTGCAGCAAACGGCCAATACGTATTCGGAGAAAGACGTGCGGGCGATAGAGGTGTTGCAGAAGAAGGCGGCGCTTGGTTTTGGGGATGTGGACAATTTTTTGAAAGGACGGATCGTGAATGAGGAGATGGTGCGGATCCGGATATTGATCGGGAAGACGGCGATCATCGACAGCGATATCAGTCATGCGTTGGAGGAGGCGATCGGTTTTTATGAGATTGCTTACGAACGGATCAATCTATCCGCGGAGGCGGAGATCGTTCAGGCTCTGCGCAGGTACAACGACCGGGAGAAGAACGAGTTGCTGGTGCTTTCGAGGGGCGGGGGTGAGAATATGGAAGTTTTTAACAGTCCCGATCTGGCCGCTTATTGCCTGGAGCTGGAACCGCTATTTGTGACGGCAATCGGGCATAAGGAAGACACTCCGCTGGTGCAGAAGGTGGCGGACAAGGCATTTATCACGCCGACGGCATTCGGGCAGTACCTTAACCGGCTCTATAACGAAACGGTGGCTGAGCTGCAGCACTCGAAGGCGCGGCTGGTGGAGACGATAACGACGCAGCTGTCGGTGCACTATGACAAGCAGGTGCGGAATCTCGAGGAGAAGGTCCGCAGCCTGGAGGATCTGAACGGGCAACGGGCGGGGTTGCAGCAACGGGAGTTGGAGTTGTTGCTGGGGCAGTTGACGACGGCCCGGGATCAGGTGGATGGGATGAGGGTGATCGGGCGGCGGCGGCGGATCATCTATTGGGTGATCGTGGTGGCGGTGGTGGTGGCCGAGTGGATATTCTTTAGCTGGCGCAGATGACGTTGGGTGTGCCAGACATAGAACCAGAGCCATTCGAGGCGGGTGAGCGGGCCCATGGTCGGGAATTCGAAGTCCAGGCAGGTGACGGTGAGGTCGAGGCGGCGGATCCCCTCCCCTATCTTGTCCCAGACGAGCTTTGTCTTGCTGAGGAGTTGTTGTTTATCGTGGTAGCCATCGGCGGGGATGATGAAATCGGGGGATTGTAATTTTGTATTGAAGTCGAGGAAGACGCTGGCGATGGCAGGCAGATGCTGACCGGGTTGACGGCCGGTGGTCGGAGCGGTGTTTCCGGCGATGACTTCGACGACGCCGGCCGAGAGGAGGAGGTGTTCGGCGACCTGGCCGGCGGTCCAGCCGCCATAGGCGGGTTGGGTGTTGAATTGTTCGTCGGTGAAGGTTCCGATCGTATCGAGGATGGCGACGCCGGTTTGTTTGGCTTGTACGGCGAGTTCTTGTTTGCTGGTGTTCATGACTATTTATTTTCTTCTGTAAAGTTGGGCATTCTGTTTTTCTTGCGCGAGGGGTGATCCCGACAATAAAAAGGGATTTCGCGACAAATGCGATAGTTTTAGTGTTCAAAACTTTTTTATGGATCGGAAGATTGCGCAGTTATCGCTGATCGTCAGGGATTATGATGAGGCGATCGCTTTTTATGTTTCCAGGCTTGGATTTGTGTTGATCGAGGATACGCGGCTTAGCGAGACGAAGCGGTGGGTGGTGGTGGCGCCTTCGGCGGATGCGGCGGGCTCGGCATCTTCGGCAGGATGCAAGTTGCTGCTGGCGAAGGCGGCGGATGCGGAGCAAATGCGGTATGCAGGCAATCAGACGGGCGGACGGGTGTTTCTTTTTTTACATACGGATGATATCGCGCGGGATCATGCGCGGCTGGTGGCAGAGGGGGTTACCGTGGTGCGGGAGCCGGCGGTGATGCCGTATGGGACGGTGCTGGTGTTTGCGGACCTATACGGGAATTTGTGGGATCTGATCGAGCCGAAAAGATAGAATGATCGTTACTCCCTGGGGTGGCCGAAGAACAGCACGTATCCATCGGCATCTGCCAACTCGAATCCGCGCAATCCGTCATGGTTATCCATGATGGATTGACGAAACGCCAGCCCGCGGGAACGATATTCCTCGAATAGCCCGTCCGGGTCGGCCGTAGAGACGAAGGCGTCCCAGGGTGCCCATGGATGACGGGTATGGTTGGGCACCGGTTTTATCTCCGGCGCGATCGCCTTTAGCATGATTGAAATATTATCGCGGCCAACGATAGCCCAAAAAGGATCGTCGGCAGGGCCTGTATACCGGACCTCGAATCCGAGCTTATCGACATAGAAGGCAACCGACTGCTGCACGTGCTCTACGATAAAAAAGGGGAAGATGTAGTTGAGGTTAGACATGGCTTGCCATTTTATAAGCACAAGGTACGACCCCGCAATCAATAATTAATAGTGAGGCCGGCGCCATAGCCCATGTCGCTGTCGTAGTGGGTGGAGAGTCCGAAGTATTTTGTGATGATGTAGCGGAAGCCCAGCATGTATTCCTTGTCGGTGTTGACCATGCAATTGAAGCGCAGGCGGCTGGTGACGGGCAGGTCTTCGCGGCCGAGCTGAAGGCGGAGTTTGCCGCGGGTGTCGAGCCGGGCGTCGGCGACCAGGAGCATGGGCAGGGTGTATTGGAGGCCGACGCAGAAGACGTTGCGATGGTCTTTTGTGTCGGTCTGGCCGAAGAGATTTTTCTCGGGGGCATGGGGGTTCCGGTAGCGGAAATCCCAGCCGATATAGGGCAGCCAGTACTGCATGGTCCCGAGATAGCGGCCGAGGTGGCTTTCGCTTTCATAGCCGCTGCGCGAGTTGGTGCCGATGCGCCATTCGGTTTGGAAGCGGTAGCGGGTGTTGGCGAGTTGCGCTTCGCCGTCGCTGCCGTTGCTTTCGAGGCCGATGCGGGCCATGGGGCGGATCTCGCGGTCATCGCTGTAGACTTTCTTTATCGCCTGTTGCGGGTCGGGGACCTGGGGGTTGGGGGGTGAGTCTTCGTAGTGGAAGATGCGGCCCATGCCGCTCATCATATGATACAGGATATGGCAGTGGAAATACCAGTCGCCGCTTTCGGTGGCGGCGAATTCAAGGGTGTCGGTTTCCATGGGCATGATGTCTACGACGTTTTTCAAGGGGGCATAGTCGCCCTGGCCGTTCAGGAGGCGGAAGAAATGGCCGTGGAGGTGCATGGGGTGACGCATCATCGTGCCGTTGTAGAGGATGATCCGGACGTTGTCGCCATGGCGGATAAGGATCTTGTCGGTCTCGGAGAGCGTTTTGTTGTTGATGGTCCAGGTGTAGCGGTTCATGTTTCCCGTGAGGTTGAAGTGATATTCCTTTACGGGGGCGTTTGCGGGAAGAGTTGTTTTGCGGGTGGAGCGGAGCATGCCGTAGTTGAGGGGTGTGCCGGGGTCATCGGGGTACATGACGCTGTTCATGTCCATGGTTTGATTGGCCATTTTCATCTCCATTCCTTTTTTCATTCCGCCGCTGGCGTTCATCATGCCGTTCATCATGTTCATGCCTTCGAAGTAGTTGAGTCTGGCGAGGGGCGGCAGGTTGTTTTTTGGGCCGTCGCCGAGCCAGAGGGTCGTGGAGCCGGTGCGGTCTTCGGCGGTGGCGCGGAAGGCGTAGCTGCTGTCGGCCGCGGCGCCTACGGAGGTGTCGGAGGCGATCCGGGACCTCGAGGGCAGGGTCACGAGGACGTCGTAGGTTTCGGAGACGCCGACGATGAGGCGGTCGACCTCTACGGGTTCGACGTCCTTGCCGTCGTTGGCGATGACGGTGATCCTGCCGCCGGCGAATTGGAGCCAGAAATAGGTGGAGGAGCTGCCGTTGATGATGCGGAGGCGGATCTTGTCGCCGGGTTTGTATTGCGGGGCGGTCCCTTCGGGCCGGCCGTTGACGAGGAATTTATTGTAATAGACGTCGCTGACGTCCATGGGGAGCATGCGTTTGGCTTCGTTTATGAGTTTTGTTTTCAGATGGTGGGCTTTTATTGCCGCGGCATAGTCCTGGGCGCTGCCTTTGCGGATGCCGTACCAGTCGGTGGCGAAGTGGAGGCTGCGTTGGACTTCGTAGGGGGATTCGTCGGTCCAGTCGCTGAGGAGGAGGACCTGCTCGTGCGGGGACGCCTGCGGGGATTGGGGCGATGGTTTTCCGGCGTTTGGGGGTGCCTGTCTGGTTTGCGTGGCTGACGGGCGTTTGTGGATGACGATGGCGCCGTAGAGGCCGACCTGTTCCTGGAGCATGGTATGCGAGTGATACCAGTAGGTGCCGTTTTGGACGATGGGGAAGACGGCGGTGTAGGTGGACATGGGTTTTATCGGGGAAGAGGTCAGGTAGGAGACGCCGTCGTAGCGATTGGGGACGATGATGCCGTGCCAATGGACGGAGGTTTCCATCATCATTTCGTTGTGGATATGGATCTCCGCGGTATCGCCTTCGGTGAATTCGAGGACGGGGCCCGGCAGTGAGCCGTTGACGGCAATGGCGTGGCGGGGGTGGCCGGTGTAGTTGACGGTGGTGTCGGTGATGTATAAATTGTAGATGACGGTGTGCGGGTGCATCTGGGCATGCGCGGTGATGCCTAGCGCGAGCAGTAGGCCGATGACAGAAATTCTCATGCGGCGGTTAGGGTTTCAGGGTGCCGGTGACCTTACCGCAGGTGAGCATGCTGCTGCCGTAATAGGGATTTTTGATGGCGGTGTCGCTGCTGAGCCACGAGGACTTCTTCATGGGGCAATATTCCTGATAGACGGGTTGGACCGAGAGGGTGGCTTTTTTTGCGAGGGCGGCCATGTTTGCCGAGAGGGCGGCGAAGTGTTCGCGCTGGCGGCTGAGGTCGGTGGATTCGGAGATATGCCGGGCGTCAAGGGCCAGTTTATCCTGGAGGGACATGAAGGCCATATGATCTTTGGTGGGGATGGCGGACATGTTGACGCTGCTGAGCGCCGTCACCAGGCCGGCGGCTTTTTCGGCGGCGGCTTTTGCATCGCCGGCGACGAGGGCATCTTTGATGTTGTAATAGTCGGTGAGGACCGGCGCGAGCGCGATCTGCTGGGCGCTGAGCCGGGAGAAGAAAGAAGTTATGGCGATGACGGAGAGAACGGTTATAACGTGCTTCATGAGTTGGTTTTATTGTTTTTGAAGTACGGGGAGCCGGGCGGGTTGGGTGAGGGGGGGTGGGTTTTTTGTAAAGGTAACACGGAAATATAAAAAATGTTCATAAAATTGGGGCAGAATGAAACGGTTAATCAACAAGTTAAGAGGAAAATTCTCACCGCCGCAGTATCTGGATCATCCGACGGAGGAGGGCTTTTTATTGTGGCCCGATACGGCGGATGCGCCGGTGGAGAAGGTCCGGATGTCCGGTGACGAGCGGCTGGTGACGAATATCCACCGGCCGGCGATGGTTTATTATCCCGCGGCGGCGGACCGGGCGACGGGGGCGGCCATTATCATTGCCCCGGGCGGGAGTCATCGTGAGCTGTGGATCGATCACGAGGGTCATCGCCCTGCGAAATGGCTTAGCGAGCGGGGGGTGGCGGCCTTTGTGCTCAAATACCGGCTTGGGCGGGAGCCGGGTTCGACGTATTCGGTGGAGGAGCATGCCCTGGGGGATATTCTGCGGGCGATCCGGATGGTCCGCCACCGGTCGGGTGAGTGGGGGATCGATGCGGGCCGGATCGGGGTGATGGGTTTTTCCGCGGGCGGGGAGCTGGCAGCGTTTGCGGCTTCGCGTTATGAGAAGCCGCCGCTGGTGACCGGCGATGCGATCGACCGGAATCCGTCGCGCCCGGATTTCCAGGTGCTTGTGTACCCCAGCCATCCTGATCGGTTTGCCGTGACGAAGCGGTCGCCGCCGGCTTTTATTTGCGGGGGGTATGAGGATTGTGCGGATATCACCGAAGAGTGTGCGAAACTGTTTGTCCGGTTCAAGCAGGAGGGGGTTTCGGCCGAACTGCATTTATATGGTTATGTCGGACACGGGTTTGGATTCCGGACAGGCAATACCGGTGGTGTTGCGGACTGGCCGCAGCGGCTTTATGACTGGCTGGGGGATGCCGGGCTACTGGGAAGATAGCACGCCGTCGAGGATTTGTTTGATCTGGTCGGCGCGGAGGACGCCGCTTTGGCGCCATTTGACCTCGCCGTCGCGGAACACGATCAGCGTGGGTACGCTTTGGATGCCGTAGGCGGAGGCGACGGTTGGATTGCGATCGATATCCAATTTCAGGATGGTGACGGTGTCGCCCATTTTGTCTTTTACTTCTTTCAATATCGGCGGCATCATCTTACAAGGGCCGCACCATTCGGCCGAGAAGTCCACCAATACGGGCTTGTGGCCTTTTATTATCTCTCCAAAGGATGGTTTTGCCGTGGTTTCCATACGCCTCTTTTTTACAAAGTTAGCCAATCGCGGCGATATAGGCGGCGGCGTTGGTCGTGAGATCCTGTAAGTAGCTGTGAGTGAGTTGTTCGGTGGGGGTGACGAGGGCGCTGCCGATGCCGAAGGCGGCGGCGCCGGCTTTGTGGAATTCGCGGATGTTGCCGAGATTGACGCCACCGGTGGGCATGAGCGGGATCTGGGGCAGCGGGCCGCGGAGGTCGCGGAAATAAGCGGGGCCGACGGAGGCGGGGAAGACCTTTACCATCCCGGCACCGTTGCGCCAGGCGGTGAGGATCTCGGTGGCGGTGAAGGCGCCGGGGATACTGACGGCGCCGAGCTCGCGGGTTTTTTGGATGGTGGGGATGTCGAGGGAGGGTGAGAGAATGAATTTTGCGCCGGCGTCGACGGCGGACTGCGCCTCATCGGGGGTGAGGACGGTGCCGGCGCCGACGAGGAGTTTATCGCCCCATTGTTTGCTTGTTTCTTTTATCGCGTTGAGGGCATCCCGGCTGTTGAGGGTTATTTCGAGCAGCCGGATGCCGCCGGCATAGAGGGCCTCCACGATGGGGAGGATATGAGCCGGGTCGCTGCCGCGGAGGATGGCGACGACCCGGTGAGTTTTTATTTGCTGGAGTGTGTTCATGGACGTGGGTTGAGCGGGACCTTATCGAAATATTCTTTTTGCAGCTGGAGGGTTTTTGTGTCGGCTTTGACGGCCTTCAGGGCTTCGACGAGCTGGCCGATATAGTGTTCGTTGATGAGCTGGCCTTCTTCTTTTGTTGCTTTGGAGCCGTCGCCGGCGTAGTGGTTGGGATAGTCGGCGTACCACCAGATGGCGGTGTAGACGTTGGGGATGTTGAGCCGGTGTTGGTTGAGACCGGATTGATTGTTGGCGGAGTCCATCTGTACGAGGTCGGGGCGGAGGTAGAGGAGGGAGGATGTTTCGCGTTCGCCTGCGTGTTGGTCGTTTGCGGGGTCGGACCGGTGGAGTGCGGCGAGTTGGCGGCGGTAGGTGCTGTCATTGCCGGGTTCGAAGAAATAGACGGCGTAGGGGCGGGCTTTTTCGAGGCGGGTCTGGATGAAGTAGCGGATGAGTTCGGGGTTGCCGCCGTGGCCGTTGATGATGACGATCTTGTCGAAGCCGTTGCGGGCAATTTCATCGCAGGTGGCTTCGAGGAGGTCCCATACGACGCGTTCGGGGAGGGCGAAGCTGCCGGGGACGTGCCGGGCTTCATTTATCTGGCCGTAGAAATAATCGGGGAAGACGACGGCATATTCTTTTTTGGAGGCGCGGGCCGACCATTCGCGGACCTGGATGAGGTCGGAGCCGATCGGCACATGGGGGCCGTGTTTCTCGAGGATGCCGATGGGCAGGATGCAGGTGTGGTTGGAGGCGGCGAGGGCGCGGGGCCAGTCGCTGGCGGTGAGTTCATCCCAGCGGGTATGGGTGGGGGGTTGCTGGGCCTGGCCGGCGGGGGCGATGAGTGTCGCGGCGAGGGTGATCGCTGTCGCGGCGAGGAGGAAGGTCTTTTTCATGTGGCAGTTTATTTTTTGGCGAATTTGATGTCGATGGAGAGCACCTGGAAGCAATTGCGGGCGGGTTTCTTTTCGCCGGGGACGACGATGCGGAAGGGGCCGGTGCCGGCGGGCAGGGGTTTGCCTTCCACCTGGTCGGCGAGGATCACTACCCTATCGGTAAAGCTCGAGTCGAGTTCGGCGAGGGAGAAGACGACCTGGTAATTATCGGCGCAGGTGACGAGGACATATTTGGCGAGGTTCTCGCCGCGCAGTTCGCGGCCGGTGGTGACGCCGGCTTTTTTGAAGATGTCGGCGAGGGCGACGCCGGAGAAGGTGTGGGGGACGCCCTGTTTGTCTTTCGAGACGGCGGTGGACCGGGGCATGGCGGTGAGATTGGCCGCGGTGAGGGTAAGGGGGGTGAGGACTTCGCCGCCTACGGTAACGGACTGGGCGGTGGTGGTGAGTTGCGCCAGGACGAAGGCGGCGGCCAGCAGAAGGATTCTCATTGGTGGTTGGTATATTTCCTATGAAGGTATGGATTAAAACGGTGCGGAGAAACGGGGATCGGTGATGAAGGAGGAGTCGGTGAGGGTGTGGAGGAAGGCGAGGAGATCGGCTTTTTCGGTGGTCGAGAGATGGAGGCGGATGGGGGTGAGGGTGGTTTCGCCGCGGATGTATTGCCGAGCGCGGTGGCGAGCATGAGCAGGGCGATATATAGCGGGGCGCGGCGCATCGATGTGGTCAGGAGGTTAGGGCGAAGGCCTGGGCGGCGTTGCCGAGGAGGGTGACGAGGCGGTCGAGTTTACGGGTATGCTCGAGGGATAGTTCGCGGCGATGGGCGTCGGTATAGATCTGGCTTTTTACCAGGGGGACGGTATAGGGGATGACCCAGGCGCGGAGGGCTTTTGCCACGGCGTCCATGGCGTTGATGCCCTGCATGGCCTGGCCGCCGTCGGCCCAGCAGACGAGGCCTACGACTTTGTCCGTGAGATAGGGTTTCTCGCGGCGGGCGGTGAGTTCGAGCCAGTCGAGGCAGTTTTTCATGGCGCCGGTCATCCCGCCGTGGTAGAGGGGGGTGAGCCAGATCTGCAGGTCGCTGCGGGAGAAGACGTCGACCATGGATTCGACCTCGGCCGGCGGGTTGGGTTCGCGGAGTTGGAAGAAGGGGATTTGGGCGTCGGATACGTTGACCTGGGAAACGGTATAGCCGTTGTCGAGGAGTTGCTGGTGCAGGTATGCCGAGAGTCTGCGGCCGGTTGTATCGGGGCGGTTGTCACTGCAACCGTTGAAGAGTAGGACGTTCATAGGGCGAATTTACGAAAAATGTGCTGCCTGTGCTAGTGGTCGGCCAGGGCGACCTGTGGTTTGGGGCCGGCCCTTGCGGGCCGGCCGGTGATCGGTTATGCTTCGGCGCCGCCCATTACCTTGATGGCTGCTTGCGGATCGGCGAGGTAGTACTGATAGAGTTCGGCGGTCTGGCCGACACGGATGTCGAAGCTATCCTGTTCGAGGCCTTTCTTCAGGTCGCCGGCGACGATGGAGGGGGCGATGCCGTTTATCGCGCCGCCGATCTCAGCCGAGAATTCGGTATTGACGAGGGGCGGATAGAGTTCGAATACTTTTATGTTGGAGTTTGCAAGGTGCTGGCGCAGTGTGATGCTATAGCTGTGCAGTGCGGCCTTGCTGGCGGAATAGGACGGGAGACGGCCGCCGGGGGCGATGGCCACGATGGACGTGACGTTGACGATGGCGGCTTCTTTTTGCTTTTTGAGGAGGGGGAGCAGTTTTTCATTGAGTCGGATGACGGAGAGATAGTTGGTGAGCATCTCTTCACCTGCCTTTGTGAAGGCGTCGACGCCTTCGGTGGCGAGGTTATAGACGGGGGCGGATTTGCCGGCGTTGTTGATGACGATGTTAAGATCCCTGTGGTTTTTGCCAAGTGTGGCGACGAGGGTTTCGACATCTTTTGCGTCGGAGACGTCGCCGAGGATGGCGGTGGTGTTGGGAAGCTGGGCGGCGGCGGCATTGAGGCGTTCCGGGTTGCGGCCGGTGATGATGATCCTGTTGTCGGAGCTTAACGCTTTTGCGATCTCGAAGCCGATGCCGGCGCTGCCGCCGGTGATGAGGATGGTGTTGTTTGAAGTGTTCATTTTATTCTTATTTTTTATACCGATCGGTATATTTTTAGGCGAAAAAAAGGCCCTTTTCGGGAGCATTTCGGGAATACGGGGTCAGAGCGAATTGATGATGTTTTCCACGGCGGTGATCAGCGGCTTGCCATAGCCTGGCCGGCCGACCGTCCGGCGGATCATGATGGAGCCTTCGAGGAGGGCGATGATGGAGAGGGCGGCCTGTTCGGAGTCGGTGACCGGCCGGAATTCCTTATTTGCCTTCCCGGCTTCTATCAGGGTCACGATCTTCTCTTTCCACGATTCGATGGCTTCGGCGGCTTTTGTTTTCAGGGCGGGATGCGTGTCCGCGGCTTCGATGGCGGTGTTGAGGATCGGGCAGCCACCGGGTACGAGATTGAATTTGCCGTTGCCGCTATAGACATCGACATAGACGCGGAGTTTGTCGCGCCAGGAACTGCGGCGATCCATTTCCTTGCGGATGGTTTCGCGGACGATCTTATGATTATGATCGAAGCAGGCCAGGGCTACCGCGTCTTTGTCGGCGAAGTTGCCGTAGATGCTTCCTTTCGTGAGACCGGTGGCTTCGGTCATATCCGTGAGCGAGGTGGCGGCGTATCCCTTCTGGTTGAAGATGGGAGCCGTTTTCTCGATGATGAATTGTTTTGTTTTTTCCGCCTTGCTCATGGCTTTGCTTGTTTGACGATGTAAAATTATACCGATCGGTATTATTTTCCAAATTTATTTTTGGGGTTGGTATATTCGCTTGAAATTGAGGTATGTTTGAAGGTATCGATAAGTTTGTCGCGAAGTATATCGCGCTTTCGGTGGAGGAGCTGGATTTTTTTCATTCGCTTTTACGGGTGAGGAAGGTGCGGAAGAAGCAATTCCTTTTGCAGGAGGGGGAGGTTTGTGATTTCGAGGGGTTTATCCTGAAGGGGTGTACGCGGATGTATTACCTGAACAAGGAGGGGGTGGAGACGATCCTGCTTTTTGCGGTGGAGGACTGGTGGGTGAGCGATATCACGAGTTTTTCGGACCGGACGCCGTCGAATTTGTTTATCGAGACGGTCGAGGATACGGAATTGCTGACGATCGATCATTCGAGCAAGGCGCTGTTGTTCGAGCGGGTGCCGGCTTTTGAGCGGATGTTCCGGTTGCTGGTGCAGCGGAATCTGGGGGTGTTGCAGCAGCGGTTCTATGCGGCGGTGTCGCAGACGGCGGAGGAACGGTATAAGGCGTTTTTGGAAAAGTACCCGCTGGTGGCCCAGCGGGTGCCGCAGCATCAGATCGCGAGATATATCGGTGTGTCCCCGGAGTTTTTGAGTAAGGTGAGGTCGGGGATGTTTAGGAAGCATTGAAGACGGCGCGGGCGGCTTCGCCGATCTCGGCGGTGGTGATGGTATGACCCATTCCCGGGTAGACGCGTTCGGTGACGGCCGCGTTCATTTTTTGCAGGAGGGCCGTCGTCTCATGGACGCGGGATACGGGGACGTGCGGGTCGGGATCGCTGGTGCCGATGAAGACCGGGGTGCCGCCGAAGTCGCCGCTATAGTGTTGGGAGTAGATGCGGTCGCCGATGAGGCCACCGGTGAAGGCCGCCACGCCGCCATAGCGGGTAGCGTTGCGGGTGACGAATTCGAGGGCGAGGCAGGCGCCCTGAGAGAAACCTGCCAGCCAGATGTTCTCGTTTGTGATGCCTTTGTTGTTGATATCGGTGACGAGTTGTTTGAGGACATGCAGGGCGCTGGTGAGCCAGGGTTCGTTTTGGGTTATCGGGGCCATGAAGGAGTACGGGTACCAGGAGTGGGCGGCGGCCTTTGGTGCGAAGCAGGCGAAGTCTTCTACCGGCAGGGCGTCGGCGAGGGCGAGGATGTCTTCGGCGGAGCCTCCGCGGCCGTGGATCAGGATGAGGGCTTTTCCAGCGCCGGGGAGGTCTTTACCGGAGGTTATATAGTCGAGGGTATGCATAATTATTCGCGTTTTTCGCGGGTCGACCGCGGGTTTAGACGTTGAGGGCGGGTAAGGATTTTTCGATCTTCTCCCGGGAAGATTGGTATTGTTCCGGGAGTTGGAGGTGGGTGCCGAGCTGGTTTAGCGGTTCGTCAACGGTGAAGCCGGGATTGTCGGTGGCCAGTTCGAAGAGGACGCCGCCGGGTTCGCGGAAATAGAGGGAATAAAAATAATCCCGGTTGATCTTTGGCGTGATATGCAATCCCCTGCTGAGGATCTTCTCCCGGAACTCCATCTGTATCTCTTCGTTGGGCACGCGGAATGCGACGTGGTGGTTGGTGCCGCCGCCATTGAGGCCGCGAGTGCCCTGGGGTGCTTCCACCAGGTCGACGATGGATGCTGGAGCGGATGCGGACGACGCGCTGGAGGATGACGCGGTGGCGGATGACGCAGTGGAGGGTGACGCGGTGGAGGATGACGCGGTGGAGGGTGATACTGCGGCGGCGGATACGAACCGATAGCGATCGCCTTCCTGTTCTTTCAACTCATAGCCAAAGACATCGGTGAGGATGGCCGCGGTAGGCTTTATGCTCTTCAGGGTGAGGGTCACGCTGTGGAAGCCTTTTGTGGCGGCGTCGGCGTTTACCCCGGGGGTTACCCAGGGCTGACGCGTGTCGGGTTGTTGCGGGACGATGAGGTCGATGTTTAGCCCATCGGGGTCCTGGAAGGGGAGCACGGTTTCGCCGAAGCGCTGGATCAGCGGTGATTGTTGGACGTTGTGTTGTTTAAGGCGTTGGACCCAAAATTCCAGGCTATCCTTTGGTACCGAGTAGCCGATCTCCGTCGCCATGCCGGTGCCGGGGCGGCCGCCGACGATGCCTTCCCAGGGGAAGAAGGTGAGGATCGTACCCGGCGCGCCCTTCTCATTCCCATAATAGAAGTGATAGGTGCCGGGGTCGTCGAAGTTGACGGTCCGTTTTACCAGGCGGAGGCCGAGGACCTTTGTATAAAAATCATAATTGCGTTGTGCGTTGCCGGCGATGGCGGTGATATGGTGGATACCGGCTATTGTATTTTTCATTGCTTTCCTTTTTGGAGTATACCTAATATTTCGTTTTCCAGCAGGCCGCTTCCGCCGCCGTAGTGGCGCGTGACGGTGACCTGCGGATCGATGTTTTTCAATTTCCCCCTTAGGGTCTCCTCTTCCTGCGCCGAGAAACCGGCGGAGACGAAGACGATGGAGTATGTTCTTTGTTTTAGCGCTGTTATGGCCTCATCTTCCGTGGAGACGGTAGTTGCGTGCCAGCCTTCGTGGGCGTTGATCAGGCGTTGGATGACCGCCAGGATGGCGGCGTCGCGACCGATGACCAGGATATTTGTTTCCATATTATTGGATATTGTTCTTCATGGGTATATCGATGATGAGGATCCTTGACCCTGCTTCAGCGGCTTCGAGGTCCAGGCTGTCGACGTCGGTGACGCCGAGGCCGTCGCGTTTTTCGAGGCGCTGCCCTTTGTAGAGGAAGGCGCCGTCGATGATGAAAAGATAGACCCCATTTCCGGGCTTCTTTGTTTCGTAGGCGAATTTACGGCCGGCGTCGAAGGTCCCCATGTGGAACCAGGCGTCCTGGTAGATCCAGGACCCTTCGTTCGAGGGGTTGGGCGAGATCACCTGCTGCAGCGCGTTGTGGCCTTTTGAAGGGTCGAGACGCACCTGATCGTACCGGGGATCGACGTTCAGTTTATTGGGGAAGACCCAGATCTGGAGGAATTTGACGGACTGGTCGGGGTTGTTGTTGTACTCGCTGTGGAATACTCCCTTGCCGGTGCTCATGACCTGGACCTCGCCCGCGGTGACGACCTGTTTATGCCCCATATTGTCTTCGTGGGCGAGACTGCCTTCCAGCGGGATGCTGATGATCTCCATGTTATCATGGGGATGGGAGCCGAATCCCTTTCCGCCTTCCACGCTATCGTCGTTGAGTACCCGAAGGACGCCGAACTGGACGCGTTCGGGGTTATAGTAGCCGGCAAAACTGAAAGAGAAGAAGCTGTTGAGCCACCCATGATCGGCGTGGCCGCGGGTATCTGCTCTATGAAGGGTTGTTGTCATTGTTGCTGTTTTTTGTCCCACAAAGTTAGCCCCCTACCCCAGCCCTGTCCATTAACCTAGTTTAAGAAAGCGATATATACAAGGAATGCCGCCCTTTGAACATTTTTTTTATTAATTTTCTGTCGCATCTTTAAGGGTATGAGAAGATTAGCTATTTTTTTGAGCCTTGCCGCCGGGTTGGCGGGGGGCGCTTTTGGCCAAAAGCCGGGTGACAGCCTTTTCCGGATCAAGTCTTCGATGGACATCCCGCTGGTCGTGGGTGGAGCGGCGCTTGACCTGTATAACTTTTCGAAGATCAGCGCCAAGAACGAGACGAGTCTTGCCAAGCTGAACAGTCTAAAGATCAGCGACCTGAACTGGCTGGACCGCTGGGGGGTACGTCCGTACTCGCATTCGGTGGATCAGCTGAGCTATGTGCCTTTTTATGTGGCTATGCCGTTGCCGCTGATCGTTTTTGGGGTCGACAAGCGGATGCGGAAGGATTTCTGGAAGCTGACCTATCTCTACGGGGAGTCGGTGATCCTTACCGGGGTGTTGTATACTTCGGCGGTGCATTGGGCGAGCAGGCTGCGGCCGCTGACGTATGAGGCGGCGAGTCCGCTGAAGGAGCGGCAGTCGTCGAATTCGAGGAACTCGTTCTTTGCGGGGCATGTGGCGCTGGTGGGGACGTCGGTATTCTTTATTGCGACGACCTGGGCGGCCTATCATCCCGAGTCGGATCTCAAATGGGTATTCTATACGGGTGCAGGGGCGATCACCGCGCTGACCGGATACTGGCGGAGCCGGGCGGGAGAGCATTTTCCCACCGATATCGCGCTGGGGGCGGTGATCGGCGTGGCATCGGGAATGCTGACGCCGAGACTGCATATGCCGAAGAAGCTGGCCAGGCATGTCAGCGTAGCGCCGGTGGGTCCGACGGGGCCGGGGTTAACGCTGGTTTATAAGGTCGGTTAGCGACTTGCGGCGAGGCGGGCTCGTTTTGGCCGGATCAGACCTGCTTTTGAACGGGATCAGACCGTCTTTTTGGGCGGCAGGTCGAAGGAAGTGGCGTCGTGTTCGAAATGGCCTTTATGGGAGCCGTCGCAAAAGGGCTTGTTCTGAGACATGCCGCAGCGGCAGAGGCTGACGATCTCGCGGCCGCCGAGGCCATAGGGTTGGCCGTTACGATCTACGATCTCGAAATCTCCTTCAATTTTTAGCGAGCCGTTGTTGTTGACGGTGATCTTGGTGGGCATATCTTTGTTTTTGTGCGGCGCGAAAATAGGGAAATGGAGGCGGTTGGCCTAATTCATCGAACGTTACCTAATATTAGTCGAAAAGTTTTTCCCGCCCCGTTAACAGCCGGTAGATTTAGGTAAAATCTCTAACCCCGCATGGAATATGATAACGACCGGCTCCGAAAGCGGCGCCCGAAGATGGAGACCTTCTACTGGGTGATGCTGATCCTGCTGCAGCCGGTGACCAACTGGATCCTGAGCCCCTTTCGCTGGCTATGGCCCTTCCTGCTGATGGCCAGCCTGCTGGTCTTTCCCGCCTATATCCTTTTCTCCCGGTTTATGGGGTCGGCCCTGGCGACGCGGAAGCGGCGCTCGCTCCCCATCCTGATCTCCATCGCCTCTTTCGTGGTGATCGGAGGTTTTTTGTTGTGCGTCTATTCCCTTTTCGGGAAGATTGCCGGGGCGCCGATGAACGGCTTTTTTGCGATGACGCCGACGCACCTGTTACGGGAAGGCTGGTGGACGGCCGTGAATATGGCCCTATCGGTCGCCATCTTTTATATCCGAAAGGCCGACGATGAGAAAGACCTTCTGGAGGCGATGAAAAAGGACAACACCTTTTTCAAGCTGCGCTATCTCCGGGCGCAGCTGAACCCCCATTTCCTGTTCAACACCCTCAACAGCATCTATTCCCTGAGCCTCCAAAAGTCGGACCGGACACCGGATATCGTGATCAGGCTGGCGGATATCATGCGCTACCTGATCTATGAATGTAATGAAGAAAAGATCCCACTTGACAAGGAGATCGAATTCATCCGCAACTATATCGAGATCGAGAAGCTGCGGCATAAGGCGGACATCCGGCTGACGGTGGAGGGGCAAACCGAAGGGCTGCTGATCGAACCCTTTCTTTTTATCTCCTTTATCGAAAACGGGTTCAAGCATGCGATGGACCACAGCTTTGGCGAACCTTTTATCTATATCACCCTGCGGGTTGGCAACGGGCAGCTGGTACTGAATGTGATCAACAGCACAGACGCCGATCTCGAGCTGCAGGCCAAGAAGCTCAACGGGATGGGCATTGCCCATAGCCGGAGCCTGCTGGAGTTGCTTTATCCTTCTTCATACGATCTGGACATCATCCAGACCGAGAGAGATGAAACCCGGACCAGTGAACTGAGACTTCACAATGCCCGGGAAAGACTGGAGAGTCTTTACCCGGATTCTCATACCTTAGACGTAATCCTAAATAAGAGTACTTTTACGGTGTCGTTAATTTTAAAAACTTTTGCCGCTTGTTAAAATGTATCATCGTCGAGGATGAAACGCTGGCCCAGGATGTGATCAAGAGTCATCTGGCGCGGATAGATAAGATGGATCTGGTCGGAGTATTCCGTACCGGGCCGGAAGCGATGGCGGCGCTCCAGACGCAGGAGGTGGATGTGATCTTCCTGGATATCCGGCTGCCGGGAATGAGCGGGCTGCATTTTCTCAGCGGGCTGACCGATCCGCCGTTGGTGGTGCTGACGACTGCCTATGCGGAGTATGCGCTGGAGAGCTATGAGTTCAATGTGATCGATTATCTTTTGAAGCCGATATCCTTTGAGCGGTTTTCAAAGGCTGTCAATAAGTTGCTGGATGGACGGCTTTATGCGGCAGGCGGGCGCGGGATGGCCGGTGTGGGCGGCTCCGGGGCGCTGGCTTCGGGGGTTGACGGCGCCACGATTGAGATGGGGTCGTTGCCGCAGGGAGATCATATCTTCATCAAATCGAACAGCAAGTTCTTCCGGGTGAGTTTTTCGGAGATCCTGTATGTGGAGGGGATGAAGGACTATCTGAAGATCCACACGCCGGAATATACGCTGGTGACGCATCAGACGATGAATGAACTGGAGAAGTTGCTACCGGCGCGGTTGTTTATCCGGGTGCACCGGAGTTACCTGGTGGCGACGGGGCAGATACGATCGATCTATGGGAATACGATCGAGTTGGGGAAGGTGACGATCCCGATCGGGGTGAATTACAAGGAGGTGGTGATGGGGTTGATCGGAAAAAGATGATACTTTGTTTATTCGTAGAGACCCCCGCGCGTTGTGCGGGGGTTCTTTTTTGTTATATTCAGGGCTAAAACTACTGCATTATGGATAGAAGAAAGTTTCTTCGAGACGGCTCGTTGGCTGGAATTGCGATTTCTACATTGTCGTTTAAGGGGGGTAACACCGGGGAGAAGGAATTTCTGCTGCTGGAGGTGACGATCGACCAGTTGCAGGAGAAGATGGCGAGCGGGGCGGTGAGTTCGGTGGAGATCACGAAGTTGTATTTGAAGCGGATCGCGGAGATCGATAAGAAGGGGCCGACGTTGAATGCCGTGATCGAGCTAAACCCGGATGCGTTGAGCATTGCGGCGGCGATGGATGCGGAGCGGAAGGCGGGGAAGGTGCGGGGGCCGATGCATGGGATCCCGGTGCTTATAAAAGACAATATCGATTCGGGGGATAAGATGCAGACGACGGCGGGGGCGCTTGCGCTGGAAGGGCACCGGGCGGCGAAGGATGCTTTTATCGTCCGGCAGCTGCGGGCTTCGGGTGCGGTGCTGCTGGGAAAGACCAATCTCAGCGAGTGGGCGAATTTCCGGAGTACGCGGAGCACCAGCGGGTGGAGCAGCCGGGGCGGGCAGACGAAGATGCCCTATCTGCTCGACCGCAACCCCTCGGGGTCGAGTGCGGGCTCGGGGTCGGCGGTGTCCGCCAACCTCTGCGCGGTGGCTATCGGCACGGAAACGAACGGATCGGTGGTATCGCCTTCGTCCATCAACGGGATCGTAGGGATCAAGCCGACGGTCGGGCTGCTGAGTCGCAGCGGGATCATCCCGATCTCGGCCACCCAGGATACGGCAGGACCGATGGCGCGGTCGGTGAAAGATGCGGCGCTGTTGCTGGCGGCGCTGGCGGGTGTCGACCCCGATGACGCGGTGACGAAGGAAAGCCAGGGGAAGACGCCGGCCGACTATGTTACCGGGCTTGACGGGTATGGGTTGCGCGGAAAGAAGCTGGGGATCGAGAAGTCCGCCCTGACGGGCCATGAAGGGATGGTCGCGGCGATGCAAGAGGCGGTTTCGACGTTGAAGGCGCAGGGAGCGACCATCGTGGAAGTGGAATTGCAAAAGCTGATGTCGGAGCCGGGCTCGGTGGAAGGGATGATCCTGCAGTATGAGTTCAAAGACGGCGTCAATAAATATCTTGCCACCGCGAATGCGCCGATGAAGACGCTTGCGGATGTGATCGCCTTTAACAAGGCCAATGAGAAAAAGGCGATGCCCTATTTCAAGCAGGAGACGCTGGAGCGCAGTGATGCCCGGGGCGGGCTGGATAGCGCCGAATATACAGACGCATTGAAGAAGCTGCTGACGGCGCGGACGATCATCGACGATCTGCTGCGGCAGAACCAGTTGGATGCCATTATCTCGGTCACCAGCGGGCCGGCCTGTTGTATCGACCTGATCGCGGGAGATTACCGCACCGGGGGCGGCTTTTCGGGCCCGGCGGCGATGGCGGGTTATCCGCATATCACCGTTCCGATGGGGCTGGTGCTGGGATTGCCGGTAGGGCTGTCCTTCGTGGGCACGGCCTACAGCGAGGCGGCGCTGATCAGGATGGCGTATGCCTATGAGCAGGCGTCAAAGAAACGGGCGATGCCGGGGCTGGTCAATGCGGCGAATTTTTAGAAGCAAGAACCCGGGGTTTCGACAGCCCCGGGGTTATATGGCGGGTCAGTGAGTTTTTAGATAGCGTTCGAAATATTCGAAGGTGACCTTCGAGATGAGTAAATAGCTGGGCCAGTTGTAAGCGGCGCCATGGGCGCCGGGGGGATAGATGCGGAGATCGACGTCCTTGCCGGCGTTGGTGAGGGCGGTCAGCAGTTCCATCGTCTGTGCAGGATGGACGTTGTCGTCGAGCATCGAGTGGATGATCAGCAGATGGTCCTGCAACTTGTCGGCATGGGTCATATCGCTGCTGTTCTTGTAGCCTTCGGCGTTGTCGGCGAGGGTTCCCATATAACGTTCGGTATAGATATTGTCATACAATCTCCAGTCGGTGACGGGGGAGTTGGCGACGCCCACCTTGAAGACGCCGGGATGGGTCAGCAGGGTGTATGTTGTGCTATACCCGCCATAGCTGGTGCCCGTGATCGCGATGTTGTGGCCATCGACATAGGGCAGGGTCGACAGGTAATGAGCCGCTTCCGCGAAATCATTGCTTTCCCATTTCCCCAGGTGCTGATAAACGACCCTCATAAAGGCGCTGCCGTAGTCGGAGTTCCCCCGGTTATTTATACCGACCACGATATACCCGTTTTGCGCGAGCCACTGGTGAAAGCCGCTGGTCGAAAACTGGTTGAAGACGTCGTGAGATTCGGGGCCGCCGTAAATGGCCAGGATGACGGGGTATTTTTTCGTGGAGTCGAAATTAAACGGTTTTATCATGCTGCCGTCGAGGGTGACCCCGTCGGAGGTCTTGAACTGAAACAGTTGCTGCGGGGAATAGGCATGGGTCTTGATAAACTCGCTGACGGCATGGTTGTCCTCCAGCTGTTTGAGCAGTTTGCCCTGGGAATTATACAATCCCACCTGGGTCGGCATCGTCGTGTTGCTGTATTCGTCGAGGTACCAGGCCGTATTGGTCGACATGTCGATCGTATGATACCCGGGCACGCCGGTCAGTTTCTTCTTGCCGGTGCCATCGTATTTGATACTATATAGTTGTTGTTCGAGGGGTGAGGCTTCGGCGGAGAGATAGTAGATCGATTTGGTATCGGGGTCGATGCCGGTGACCTTTATCAGATCGTAATTGCCTTTTGTGACCTGGCCGATCAGCTTGCCGTCATAGCTGTAGCGATAGATATGATAGTAGCCGGAGCGATCGGAAACCCAGAAGAAATCCTTTGTCTTTTCGGGGAAGTAGACCATATCGTTGACATCGGTGTAGAAGTCGAAGATGGAGACCCAGGTTTGGTTCTGTTCTTCGAGGACGACCCGGTGTTCACCCGTCTTTACATTGAAGAAATAGAGCTTCATGTGGTTCTGGCTGCGATTGAGGGTCATCAGCGCCAGCACGTCAGGTTCGCTTGTCCAGTAGATGCGGGGGATATAGAAGTCGCCGGTCTCGTCGGGTTTGAGCCAGACCTTCTTTCCCGACTGAACGTCGACGACGCCGATGCGGACCGTGGGATTTGGATCACCCGGCTGGGGGATGGAGATCTTTTCCTGCTTGGGATGGAGTCCTTCGAAGTTGGTCATCTGGAAGACGGGAACTTTGGAGTCGTCGAATTGCCAGAAGGCGACATAGCGGCTGTCTTTTGACCAGGTCCATGCCTGTCCCTGGCCAAATTCTTCTTCGTATACCCAGTCGTAGTGGCCGTTGAACAGGCCGGTTTCGCTGGTGCTGTCGTCGGTGAGCTGGCGTTCGCGGCCGGCGGCGAAGTCATAGACGTAGAGATTGCCGTTGCGTTCCATTCCGATCCTGCCGCCGTCGGGGGACAGCTCGGCGGACCGTGCATCCTTTGCCGCCTGTTGCAGTTGCCGCGTGGCTACGTCATACATATAGTAGTCGGAGATGCCGGAATTACGGAAGATATGCCGGAAGTTGGTCCGGAATACGAGGTGCTTTGAATCTTTCGACCATTGAAAGGACTCGTAGCGGAGGGGTTGGGTGGAGTTGGGGAGATGGACATCATTATTGCTAAAGACGGTGGTCTCTTCGAGTGTTTTGGGGTCCATGGTATGGATCTCTCCATTGGAGATGAAGGAGTACCGGTTTCCGTTATCGATCCAGTTGACGCTTGCCGGTCCGGGTTTGCCGCGAAGGCGGAAGCCCGCCTGCAGGGCATCGGGAAGCGAATTATATTGCGTGGTTGCGGAAGTACTGCCGCCGGTGGCTTCGGGCTGCTGTGCGTTCAGGGTAAGTAGGTAGAAAGCAAGAAAAGCCGATGCTGTGAGTTTTTTGACCATTGAAATCAAATATTAGATAGCTAAAGTATAAAATTCTATATTAGAATATAAAACCAAAATGTGAAAAGAAAAGACTTTCTCTATTTGTCAGGAATGGGTATCGGCGGTGCGTTGCTGAGCGGCATACCGGCCCTGGGGTCTCCCGTATCGCCCGGAAAGCCGTTGGAGACCGTAGACACCGCCCTGAAAAAACAATTGGCGGATATCGCGCTGAATGCGGCCCGGTCCAAGGGTGCGAGCTATGCCGACGTGCGGATCGGGCGTTATCGCAACCAGTTTATCATTACCCGCGAAGATAAGGTTTTAAATACGGTGGATACCGAATCCTACGGGATCGGCATCCGCGTGATCGCCGGCGGGAGCTGGGGTTTTGCGGCCACCGACAAAATGGATAAGGACGGGATCGCGCAGGCGGCGGAGCTGGCGGTATCCATCGCCCGGGAGAATGCCCGATTGCTGAAGGAGCCGGTGCAGCTGGCGCCGCAGAACGGTTATGGCGAAGTCACCTGGAAGACCCCGATCGAAAAGAACGGGTTCGAGATCCCGATCAAAGAGAAGGCCGAGCTGCTGCTTGCGGTGAATGCGGCGGCGATGAAGAGCGGGGCGAGCTTTGTGGACTCTTCGCTTTTTCTCGTCAACGAGCAGAAATATTTTGCTTCCACCGACGGTTCGTATATCGACCAGGATATCCATCGGATCTGGCCGACCTTCACGGTCACCAAGACGAATGATAAGACCGGGAAGTTCGAGACGCGGGATGCGCTTAGCGCCCCACGGGGGATGGGATATGAATACCTGATCCCCTCGGCGAAGGAGAAGATCAGCGGGATCACGATGCTTTATCGTGACCGTTATGATATGCTTGAGGATGCGCGGCTGGCGGCGGAGCAGGCGGCGGCAAAGCATAGCGCAAAGACCATCGAGGCCGGGAAGTACGACCTGGTCCTCGACCCCACCAATCTCTGGCTGACGATACACGAGTCCTGCGGCCATCCCACGGAACTGGACCGGGTACTGGGCTATGAGGCAAATTTTGCCGGGACGAGTTTTCTGACGCTGGATAAATGGGAATCGAAGAAATTCAACTATGGGAGCAGCCTGGTGAATATTGTGGCGGACAAGACACAAAAGGGCTCGCTCGGAGCGGTGGGGTATGATGATGAAGGGGTAGGTACAAAAGAGTGGGACGTTATCAAGAATGGGGTGCTTGTCAATTACCAGGCTATCCGGGACCAGGCGCATATCATCGGATTAAAGGAATCGCAGGGCTGTTGTTATTCGCAAAGCTGGCGCGATGTTCAGTTCCAGCGGATGGCGAATATCTCGCTGCGACCGGGCAAGGGGCAGCTTACGCCGGCGGAGATGATCAGCAAGGTGGAGAAGGGTATCTATATCGTCGGCGACGGCAGCTATAGCATCGATCAGCAACGGTATAATTTCCAGTTCAGCGGACAGCTTTTCTATGAGATCAGGGACGGGAAGATCGCGGGGATGCTGAAGGATGTCGCCTACCAGGCAAATACGCAGGAGTTTTGGAATTCCTGTACGGCGATATGCGACGAACGGGATTACCGGCTCGGGGGTTCGTTCTTTGACGGAAAGGGACAACCGGAGCAGGTGAGCGCCGTGTCACACGGGGCGGCCACGGCCCGGTTCAATGGGGTCAATGTCATTAATACAGCAAGAAAGATCTAATATGCCCTTACTAACACAAGACGAAGCGAAGACCTTACTGAGCAAGGTCCTGCATTTTTCAAAGGCGGACGAATGCCAGGTAGCCGTCGGCAGCGGGGATGGCGGGAATATCCGGTATGCCCGTAATTCGGTGTCCACCAGCGGCGCCAACAGCAGTACACAGGTGCAGATTGTATCCACATTCGGAAAGAAACAGGGGATCACTACGATCAATGAATATGACGATGCCTCGTTGGAAAAGGCCGTGCGGCGGGCCGAGGCTATCGCGCAGCTGGCGCCCGAGAACCCGGAGCATATGCCACTGCTGGGACCGCAGACCTATGCGGCTGCATCGAAGACCTTCAGTCCCGAGACGGCAGCTATTTCCACGCAATTGCGGGCCAACCTGGTCGAGCAGAGTCTTGCCATTGCGCGGGATGCCAGGGTAACGGCAGCGGGATACCTGGAAAATTCGGCCAGCTGCTCGGCGCTGATGAATTCACGAGGACTTTTCGCCTACGGCACGGGGACCAATGTCGACTTCTCCGTGACGATGCGAACCGATGACGGCACCGGCAGCGGGTATGCGTCGGCGGGGTACAATAATATCGCCGATCTGGATGTGGCGGCGGCCTCGAAGGCGGCGGCGTGGAAGGCGGCGCGAAGCGGCGGAGCCAAGGCGCTGGAGCCGGGGAAGTACACCGTGATCCTGGAGCCCGCCGCGGGGATCGTGTTGCTGGAGAATTTGTATGGCGGCCTTGACGCGCGGGGCGCGGATGAGGGACGCAATTTTTTAAGCCTGCCGGGCGGGAAGACGAGATTGGGTGAGAAACTGGTCGACGAGCAGGTGAATATCTATTCAGACCCCTGGAATGAGCAGTTGCCGACGGGTAACTATAACAGGGAAGGACTTCCGCAGGAGAAGGTCTCGTGGATCGAGAAAGGGGTTGTGAAGAACCTGGTGTATTCGCGGTACTGGGCGCAGAAGAAAGGGGTGAAGCCGGTGCCTAACCCTGATGGGTTTATCATGACGGGTGGGAATGCGTCCCTCGAGGAACTGATCAAGGGGACGGAGAGAGGCGTCCTGGTGACGAGGTTGTGGTATATCCGGTCGGTCGATCCGCAGACGTTGCTTTTGACGGGGTTGACGAGGGATGGGACGTTTTATGTCGAGAATGGGGAGATCAAGTACCCGGTGAAGAATTTCCGGTTTAATGAGAGTCCTATTATTATGCTGAATAATCTGGATGCGATGGGGAAGGCGGTGAGGACGGTGAGTGGGGAGAGCGGGGCTTCTGCGCTGATACCGCCGATGCGGGTGAAGGACTTTACGTTTACTTCATTGTCGGATGCCATATAACGAAAAAACCCTCAATGATTAGTCGAGGGCTTTTCAAGAGAAATTGGATGTGTTGGTTTTTCTGGATCTTGTTATTCGGACTTCATAAGTATTGGATAGGTCAAAAGTAGATCAGAATAAGTTGTTAAAAAAGCGCAAAGACCCTCGATTTTTATCGTAGATCTACGATTCTAATCGCTTTCTAACACGGATTTTCGGGTATTCCCTATTAATTTGGGTACCGAAAAATTCAAATCGCGTGAAAAAATTCCTTTTTATCCTGCCGGGGTTGTTCCTTTTACAGACGGCTCTTGGGCAGGCCTCCGTTCCAGCGACACCGGACACTACTCTTACCACGGACAAGAATATCCGCAATAAGGTGCTTGGCGATATCCAGGAAAGCCTGGACAAGAAGACAAAAGACATCGATCAAACGCTCTCCAAGCTCGACCATAAGGTAGATAGCCTCGACCAGGAGATCGCCGCTTCGCGGGATGCGCGGGACAAGGCCGATAAGCTGCTGCTGCGGGTGCAGTCCCTCGAGAAGAAACAGCAGGCCATCGAGGAGAACGAGCTGTACGTATACCAGGCCAATTACCAGTCCGCCATCATCAACCTGGTGTCGATGGATAAGGAGATAAAGCCGCTGGTGCTTTTCAACGCATCCAAAAGCTTTTTCACGACGTTAAACGAGACGGCCAACCCGATGACCTATCCCGGCTACCAGGAATGGTATAAGAAATTCAACGAGTATATCCAGAAGGAGAAGGATCATGAGGCGGCGCTGGCGGTGCTGAGTGATTTTGTGCAAATAACGGGGAACATCAGCAGTGCGACGCCGATCGCGGGGCCGGTGTCGCAGGCGTTGTTTCTCGGGATCAACTCCTATATCACCAGTCTTGGCAGCAAGAAGAAGGAGTTGCGGGAACAGAGTCAGAAGATGCTGTTGCTGACGGCGAAGCTAAGCCAGTTCAACTATGACAAGGACCTGGTCGAACAGCAGTGGGATATCGTGCAAAAGGAGTTGGAGAAGCTGCAGATCCATTATGATACCATCCTCAATCAAAATCTGGCGCTTTTGCGGGTGCCGAAAGGTGATTATGCGGGCCGGTTCGGCCGGGAGACGGATGCGGAGAAACGATATCAGTTTCTGACCGATTTGCGCAAGGATGCTTCGGCGCTGGTGATGACCCGCAAGACGGCGGATGCCAAGAGCTGGAAGCAGCCGATCTATTATGAGCTGATGGACGTGCAGTCGCTGAAGCTGCGGTTTGGCGATCTGACCTTTGATATCCGCGGGATCCTGTCGAAGTATAACGAGCTTATCTTTAAATACCGGAATGACCCGGAGATCGGGTTGAGGGTGCAGGCGCTGGAGGTGAAGCTGAATGCGTTGAACGACACCTTCGATGCGGCGTTTGATCCGAATGATTATATCAATTCGGCGACGCGGATGTACCTGGTGAATTAGTCGCGGGGATGGGCTGGGACCGGACGGCGCTTGTATCAAATTCGAACGGGCGGAGGGTTGGAATAGAGGACTGCCGGTTGATTCTGGCTGGCGGCGGGGACGCTTTGCGGAGATGCGGGGACCGCATTGGCGGCGCCGTATTCGGTCGTGTTGATGAAACCTGTTGCCGACAAGCTTTTTGGCACGGAGAACCCGGTAGGCAAGGTGATCCAGATGGACAATGCATTCGGGAAGCATGATTTTACGGTGGGTGGGGTTATCGATGAGAGTCTCGGCAAATCGCATATCCACGCGGATTTCTTTATGGCGATGAACAGCGGCGGCTATGGCGACTATATCAATCATAACAATTCGTGGGCGGGTAGTAATTTCGTTATTTCTTAGGTGAAGCTGCGGCCGAACACGAAGGTGGGCGACATGGAGAAGAAATTGCCGGCCTTCCTCGATAAATACGGGCAGAAGCAGCTGAAGGAACTGGGGATGAAAAAGGAGTTGCACCTGGAGCCGATCGGCAGGCAGCTATCCAGCCTTTTATCTTTCGGCCTTCCAGGCGATAAAGGTGATCAAGGGGAATTTCACCAACCAGATCTCGGCGACGGAGATCACGCTGTCGAAGATCATTGATTCCTTTACGCTGATGGCGATCCTTATCTCGAGTCTTGGGCTTTTCGGGCTGGCGGCCTTTAGCGCCGAGCAGCAGTTGGCTGGAGGCGTTTGCCTACCGGACGCCGATTGGTTGGTGGATGCTTGCGCTGGCGGGTGCGGTGGCCTTATTGATCGCGATGGTGACGGTGAGTCTGCAGGCGGTGCGGGCGGCGCTGGCGAATCCGGTAAAATCTTTGCGTAGCGAATAAAAAAAGCCCCGCAGGCGCGGGGCTGTTAGAGCACGGAAAGGCTAAAACCAACTGATGACAGACAACCTGAACATTATTTATGCTCGAGCAATTTGAAGAACTGGTCCAGTTGCGGCAGGATCACGATGCGGGTGCGACGGTTGAGGGCCCGGCCGTCCGGGGTGTCGTTCGAGGCGACGGGAACATATTCGCTGCGGCCGGCGGCAGCCATATGAGCGGGCTGGAGTCCATACTTATTTTGAAGGATGCGGATGACGGCTGTGGCGCGTTTTACGCTAAGGTCCCAGTTATCCAGTAAGTCGCCCCGACGGAACGGCACATTGTCTGTATGGCCTTCGACCATGAATTCGATATCGGGCTGAGCCTTCAGCACCTGGGCCACCTTACCCAGCACTTCCTGGGCGCGGGATGTCACATTGTACTTACCGCTGGCGAAGAGCAGTTTGTCGGAGATGTCGACGTAGATGACCCCTTTATCCACCTTTATATTGATGTCCTGATCGTTGAGGTTGCCGATGGCGCCTTTCAGGTTATTGACGAGGGCCATGTTGAGCGAGTCCTTATGCGCCATGGCGGCCTGGAGGCTCTGGATATAGGCATCTTTTGCCCCGAGGTTATCCAGTGACTTTTGGATGCTTTGGGCCTGGGAGCTGCTGATGACGGACATGTCCTCAAGCTGTTTGAGGGCCTGGGTATTGTTCTGTTTTAGAAAATCGATCTGTTTCTGCAATGCGGCGGTCCGGGCGTCGCAATCGGATTTTTCGTGGGTGAGGGTGGCTGTCTTGCTGTTGCAATTCTTCAGGTCGTTTTGCAACGCGCTGTAGGCGTTGTTCAGGCTATCGTATTTCGACTGTAGGCCTTTGAATTTTTTGGTACTGACGCAGGAAAAGAGCAAAAGGGGGGTGACACCCACCAGTGCCAGGTGCTTGATATGCATAATTACCGTTTGATTGATTTACCCGACAAGGTTGTACAAAAGGATTAACGCGAGCTTAAAGCCAAATTAGAATTTGATTAGAGTTTTGCCGCCGAGGGGAGGGTGATCGTAAAAATGGAGCCTTCGCCGATGACCGAGCGGACGGCGACAAAGCCTTTGTGAAGCAGGAGGATCCGGCGGGCCAGGGAGAGGCCGAGACCGAAGCCGGGGATGGCCAGGCCGTCATCGCTGCGATAGAAGGGCTGGAAGATATTCTCCCATTCCTCCTCCCCTATCCCCCGCCCTTTGTCCTCGACGGCGATGAGGATCTCCTTGGCGTATACGGTAAGGCGGACGATGGCGTGGTGGTCGTCGGAGTATTTGCAGGCGTTGGCGACGATGTTGCGGATGGCGGTGAAGAGCAGGTCTTCGTTACCGAATACGAGAAGGTCTTCCTCGGCTTCGGGCAGCTGATCGAAGTCGAGGGTAACTTTATAGAGGGGATTTGTCTTGCCGATCTCGGCGGGCAGCCGCAGGAGGATCTCGTCGACCCGGAGGAGATCGATCTCGAGACCGCCGGCCGTCCCGGAGGCCCGGGCGAATTCGAGCAGGGTCTGGGTCAGTTTGCTCAACTGGCGGGTGTCCTGGTACACCGATTGGATCACCTTACGGTATTCTTCTATGGTGCGGACCCGTTGGAGGGCTACCTCCAGCTGGCTCGAGATCGAGGTCAGGGGTGTGGACAGTTCGTGGGAGGCGTTGGCGATGAAACGCCCCTGGATCTCGAAGCTTTCCTGGAGGCGGTTGAGCAGCTGGTTGAGGGTTTCGGAGAGATAGTACCATTCATCCTTTGAGTCGGCGGTCGCCGACCGGATGCGCCGGGCGAGGTTTCGCGCGGAGATGTCGTTGACCTCGTCGGCAATCCGCTTGATCGGGTGGAGGAGGCTGATCGAGAAGAGATAGCCGCCGATGACGGAGATGAGGATACCGCCGATGAAGCTGAGGGAAAGCACGAGGCGGAGATGGCGGAGTTTTTCGTTGCCGGCTTCATCATATGCTGCGGCGATGATGATAAAGGCCGTATTGCCTTCTTTAAAATTGATCGCGACGGCATCTTTGGGTTGCTGGGTAAAAGTATAGGCGCCGCTGCTTTTGCGGGCTTTGTCGAGCGTGGCCGTTCCGATGTGCAGCGTATCGGCGGGGTCGTCGGTATACCAATAGATGAGTTTCCCGTTTGTGTCGTAGGCTTCGATGACCTTGTCCTTCATGGTCATTGAGGTGGAGGCGTCGATCTTGCGGATGAGGGCTTCGTCGAAGACGTTGCGCTGGCTGAGGAGCCGGCCGGTGGTGATGGCGCGGTTGGCGAGGCGGGTCTGGATGTCCTTTATGCGATTGGTATAGGAGAAATAATAGACCGAGGTGCATACGAGTGTGAGGATGGCTACCACGAGGAGGGTAAACAGGAGCGTTATACGGGTACGCACCGCCATTTCAATTGGGTTGGGTTTTTAGGATATAGCCCATGCCGACATGGGTCTGGATGAGCTTGTGGTCGAAGTCCCTGTCGACTTTGTTGCGGACGTAACTAATATATACGTCGATGACATTCGTATTGGTGTTGAAGTCGACATCCCAGACGTTGATGGCCAGGTCGGCGCGGGATACGACGCGGTTCTTGTTGCGCATGAGATATTCCAGCAGCTGGAATTCCTTGGCGGTAAGCTTTATGCGTTTGCCGCCGCGGTGGACCTCTTTGTTATCGAGATTCATTTCGAGATCGGCGGCCCTGAGGTAGTGGCCGACGGGTTCCGCCTGGCCGGGCGTGCGTTTGAGGAGCGCGCGGATCTTGAGGAGCAGTTCGCGGAATTCGAAGGGTTTGACGAGGTAGTCGTCGGCGCCGGCGTCATAGCCTTCGATCTTGTCGTCGAGGGAGCTCATGGAGGTGAGCATGATGACGAGCCGATTTCTGTCGCGGTTACGGATAGATTTACAGAGTTCGTATCCGTTCATCCCCGGCAGGTTGATATCGAGGATGATGAGGTCGAAGTTGCGGGACTGCAGCAGCTGGTATCCTATTTTTCCGTCATAGGCGACATCCACTTCGAAACCGTTTTCAGACAGTCCCATCTTAAGGGTGTCGGCGATCTTCCGTTCGTCTTCGACGATGAGTATTCTTCTTTCTTCCATTGGGTTTTCGTTGCAGGCTTTGACGGAAATTAGCCCGCTCCCCGCGAAATTACGTATTTGGCCGGAGCAAAGCGGCGACTCTAATGCAATTCTAATCCCAATCTAAGGGTATGTTAATGTTTGGGGAATATTTTGGGTGAAAGATAGAAAATGGCCATTGCTTTCAATACGCTCCTTATCCCGGTGGATTTTTCGCAGAACACGGATATCGCCGTGAAAAAGGCGGCCGAGCTGGCGGGAAAGGAGGGGGCGGAGTTTCACCTCCTTCATGTATTGCGGGCGGGGAGTGAGGTGGATGAAAAATTTCAGCGGTTGGAAAGCATGATCGCGGCGACCTATCCGATGATCAGGGTGAGAAGACATCTTCTCCGGGGGCGGTCCGTACAGCGGGCGATCATCGAGTGCGCGGAGTTACTGCGGCCGGACCTTATTGTTATCGGCAAGAGCAAGCCACCCAAAAAGTGGTTCGGGTTTCGGGGGATCTCGCCGGATATCATTGCCAAGAAGAGTAACTATCCGGTGTTGACGGTGAAGCCCGGATCGGCGGATTGTAAGACCCGGGTTATTCTGATACCGATCCGGAATTTTCTGCCGGAGCGGAAGCTGGAGTGGGCGGTGATGCTGGCCAAGCGGTACCGGGCCCAGGTGCATCTGCTGGCCATCCAGGACCGGCAGGAGCATAAGGACTGGGCGTTGCCGCAGGTGTTCCTGAAAGCGTATCATCAGATGCGGGAGCATCTTCACCATCCGATAGAATATTCGGCTACGGGCCGGCAGAGCACGGCGAAGGCGGCGTTGAATTGCGCCGAGCTGATCATGGCCGATATGATCGTGGTGAATCCGGAGACGGAGAGCGGGGTTTCGGGGATTGCGGGTTACCGGCATATCAGCGATCTGCTGGGGAAGGACTCGAAGATACAAGTACTTGATATACAACCATACAAGTCAGAACTACAAAATTAAGGCTTATGAAAAAATTGCTTTTTGTTTTCGTTATCTTTTTCATGATGGGTGGCTCCAAGGCCCAGTCATTGGCGGAGGCCAGGAAATTGTTGCATTACGAGCGCTATGACGGGGCCGCCCATCAAATTCATTCCGTGTTGCAGACCGATGCGGCCAATTCGGAGGCGTGGCTGCTGTTGACACAGGTTTATGTTCATCAAAAGAGGATCCCGGCGTTGCGGGATACCCTGGGCCGGATGCCGGCCGCGGCGGCTCAGCAGCCACTGGGCCTCTGCGCGTATGGGCAGCTTTTCCTGGAGGAACACCGGAAGGACAGCGCCATGGTGTATTTCAACCGGGCGCTTCAGATGACCAGGGAGAAGGATGTGCCGGTCCTGCTGGCGGTGGCGAGGGCCGAGGAAAGGGCCGATTCGACGGATGCGAACTATGCATTTGCCATCGATCTGCTGAACAAGGCGATCAAGCGGGAAAAGCGGAACGGGGATATTTATATCGGGCTTGGGAATATCTATCGCCGGATGATGGACGGCACCAATTCCTATAAGGCCTACCAGGATGCGCTGGCGCAGGACAGCAAGGATGCGGAGGCCATGTACCGGCTTGGGACGATCTTTGTCACGCAGAACAACCCGGATTCGTACCTCAAATACTTCAACGATGCGGTGGCTGCGGATTCGCTTTATGGTCCCGCCTGGTATGAGTTATACTATCACTATTATTTCCGGGATGTCAACAAGGCGATGGAATGTCTTGACCACTATATTGCCGCCAGTGATGCGAGCATCGAAAATGACTACCTCGTGACCGACCTCTTATATGCATCGCGGAAATATTCCGCGGCGATCGACCGGGCGCAGCAGCTGATCGCGCAGCAGGGGAAGGTGACGGAGCCGAGATTGTACAAGCTGATTGCTTATTCGTATAAGGAGCAGCATGACAGTCTGAAGGCGCTTGACTATATGAAACAATATTTCCGGGAGCAGCACGATACCGGATTTGTGGTGAAGGACTATAGCACGATGGGTGAGATCTATGCTTCGCTGGGGCAGCCGGACAGCGCGGTGGCCTATCTTGTAAAGGCCGGGGGGATGGAAAAGGACAGCGCCCAGCGGATCGAATATGCGAAGAAACTGGCGGCCCTGTATAAAGAGCAAAAGGACTATTCCAACCAGGCTCTGTGGCTGAGTAAATATTATACGGGCAACAGCAAGTCGACGAATCTGGACCTGTTCAACTGGGGGCTGGCGCATTATATGGCCAAGGAGTATCCGAATGCCGACAGTGTGTTCGGGCTTTATGAGACGAAGTATCCCGATCAGGATTTCGGGTATTACTGGCGGGCGCGCTGTGATGCGGCGATGGACACGGCGATGTCCACGGGAATGGCTATCCCTCATTACCTGAAATTGATCGAGATAGACAGTAAGGATTCGACCAACAAGACGAACCGCAAGCATCTGATCGAGGCCTACGGGTATATCGCGGCTTATAAGGCCAATACGGAAAAGGATTATGCGGGGTCGATCGACTATTTCGGGCGGCTGCTGGTGTTGGATCCGGGGAATGCGGATGCCATGCGGTACATCGTTATCCTGAAGAAGAATATGGCGAAGCTGGAGGCGAAGGGGGATGCTGCGAAGGGCGATGCCACGAAGGGGGAAGCGGCGAAGGCGGAATCTGCGAAGGGAGACAAATAGAGAAGACGGAGTTCGCGAAGGGAGACACAGAGCGAAAACGGATAGATCATTGAGGCCCGGTTTGGGCCGGCCATGGGGGCCGCAGCAGCGGCCCCCATTTCCATCACATTTTCCGGGGATCTTATCACATTTGACCGGAGGCGGTGGGGTTTTGCTTTAATCTTGTTGAAAAAACAAGATGGAGTTGAAAAAGCATAATCCGATCAAATGGCGGGAACATGAAGTGATCCTGGTGACGGTGTATTGTCTGCTGGGCGTCGCCGGGGCCTGGTGGAAGATCTTCGAATATACCGGGGTCGAGCAGCGACAGCAGTGGGGTTCGAACTTCACCGAACATCATCTATACTTCGACTTCTTTATCAATTACCTGCTACCGGAGACGGGGCTGCTGATCGCCTTTTACCTGGCGTATGTGTGGATGAACCTTTATATCCTGCCACGCCTCGTGCAGGTGGATGCTGCGGAACCGGGGTCCTTCCGGGTGGCTTTTACGTTACGGGCGCGGATCGAGGTCAGCGGGACTGCGGGTGAAACGCTGAAGCGTTTTCTTTGGGGGATGATCAATGCCATCGTGCTGACGGTGTTGCTGGGCGCGATATGGGGCGTGGTGATCTATTATCAGCGGCAGTTCGACTATATCGGCTGGGACTGGACGAGCACGGCCAACCGGGTGCTGGGATTGGGATGGACGAGATCGGCCGGACTGGTACTGATGTATATTGCGTATGGGTTTGTCCGGGAGTGGAGTATCCGGCGGCTGACGACCGACGCCCGGCGGAATGCCTTTCGCATCTCGTTGCTCAACCAGCTGACCACCTATACCACGGTGTGGCTTATCATCGGCTGCGTGCTTTTTTTCTTCGATGTGATCGATTACGATCCGGGCTTTTACTTTACGTTTTTTGGGGTGATCCCCGCGCTGGTGCTGGCGGGTTTCACCAATGTCTATTGGGTGTTCCCGCTGGTGGGTGAAGGGCGGTTCTTCCGGTGGATGGTATTGCGCCGTCTGTTCTGGACGACGCTTGCCTGGAGCTTCCCGGCGCCTATATTGATCATGCCGACGGCCCACATGCTGCCGCCGGCGATCCTGTCGATCTGGATGGGACAGCTGTTTGTCATCACGCCATTGTCGTGGATCATCTTCCAGCGCAGAAAGGACAAGATCATGGAGCTGCGGGGATTGCAGCAGGCGCTTGGGAAGTCGGAGGCTGACCTGCAATTCCTGCGGAGTCAGATCAACCCCCATTTTCTCTTCAATGCGTTGAATACGCTTTATGGGACGGCGCTGCAGGAGGAGGCTGCGAAGACGGCGGGAGGTATCCAGCAATTGGGGGACATGATGCGGTTTATGTTACACGATAATCATCAAGACAAAATACCTATGGGCAAAGAAGTTGAATACCTGAAAAATTATATTGCGTTGCAGCGGCTGCGGACGGATTCGTCGCCCCTGATCCGCATCGAGACGGCGATCGATGAGGTGCTGCCGGATGCGATGATCGCACCGATGTTGCTGATCCCTTTTGTGGAGAATGCCTTTAAACATGGGATCTCGCTGCGGGAGCCTTCGTGGGTGAATATCCGGTTGAATGCGGAGGGAAAGAAGATGCTGTTCGAGATCCGGAACAGTGTTCATGTGAGGGGGGTGAATGACCCTGAAAAGGATAAGTCGGGGGTTGGCCTGAAGAATGTGCTGCACCGGCTGAACCTGTTGTATCCGGCACGACATGCCTTCTTTGTCAACCAGGACGAGCGGGAATTTTTTGTACAGTTGATGATAGAACCATAAATTGGGGTATGCTGAAAGCTATTGCCATCGATGATGAGCCGATTGCGCTGGATGTCGTGAAGGCGCTGGCGGGGAAAGTGGGTTTTCTGGACCTGGTGGGGGTGTATACGGATGCGTATGAGGCCATGAAGCGGTTGCAGCAGGAGAAGATCGATCTGCTTTTTCTAGATATCAAAATGCCGGATATTTCGGGGATCGAGTTTCTGCGGAGTATCCCGCATCCGCCGATGGTGATCTTTACGACGGCGTACAGCGAGCATGCGGTGCAGAGTTTTGAGCTGGACGCGATAGATTACCTGTTGAAGCCGTTTAGCCAGAGCAGGTTCTTAAAGGCCTGTAATAAGGCGTTCGAGCTGTTCGAGTTGAAACGGAAGAATGGGGGGCCGGCGGCGCCGGGTCAGCTGTTTATAAAAAGTGGTTACGGACAGGTGCGGGTGCGGCTGGAGGATATCCTGTATCTGCAGAGTACGGGAAATTATATGCAGTTTGTGCTGCGGGAGGAGAAGATCCTTTCGCGGCTGACCATGACGGAAGCGGAGGCCTTGCTGCCTCCGCCGGCATTTGTGCGGATACACAGAAGTTATATTGTAGCGAGCGGGAAGGTAGAACGGGTGGAACGCGACTCGGTTTGGGTGGCGGGCCGGGAGCTACCTGTCGGGGCAGGCTTTGCAAGAGAGATCGGGAAGATAACGGGAAGTTAGTTGTCTTTTACGAGAACCTTGTCGTTATAGACTTCGATGACGCCGGAGTGATTGGAGGCCAGCATCCGTTGTAATACCTTATTAACCACGCATTTATTGATAAATCGGGAAAGATAGTCAACTTCATTGATCTGAAAGGGATCGAGGCGATTACCGGATTCGTCGACGAGCCGGATCTTGATGTTGGAGGGTAGCTGAGTCCAGAGTGCGTTTGTGTACAGATTTAACATGGAAGGATGGATTTTTTAGGGTCCTTAACGAATATATAGAATATATAACACAATAACTCCCGGGTTGGGAAATTATTGTGTTATATTTTTTATAAAACCTTGTGGGGGGATTACGCTATTGAGCGGCCAGTTCTTTTTTGTGAACGATGATCTCGGCGCGGCGGTTGAGCCAGGCCTGGTTGGGGTCGCTGTTGTCGGCGACCGGGTCATCGCTACCGTAGGCTTTTGCCTTCATAAGATCGGCGGGGACACCGCGGCTATTCATGTAATCGAGTATCATCTTGGCTCTTTTCCGGGAGAGCACGTTGTTATACTGATTGGTCCCTACGGAGTCGGTATACCCTTTTATTTCCACAGAGAATTCGGAACTGCTCTTGAGGTGGCGGATGACCTTGTCGATGCTGCCGAAGGCTTTTGAGTTGAGGCCATAGTCATTGAATTCGAAGTAGACCACGAAACGGATGACCGGTTTGCCATCGAGGGAGTCGATGCGATAATCGTCTTCGTTGAAATCATCGAGGCCCATGGCGCGGAAGGGCTTTTTGCGGCGGTTATGGGCGCTGGCGGCGTCGTCCCCATCGGCTCCGTCGGCTCCGTCTCTGCCTCTTCTGCCATCGCCGGCGGTGAAAGGGTTGCCGTTGTCGTCGAGGAGGCCTTTTGCCTTCAGGACGGAGTCCATGTTGATCGTGATATAAATGTTATTGGTCACATTGCCGTTGCCGTTCTTATTGGCGGTATCCTTTTTCTTGTCGTCTTTCTTGTCATATTTCGAATTTTCGTCCTGATCCAGTTGTTTTTGTTTCTTGCTTTTGATCGGGATATAGATGCCGAGGGAGTACATGGTTGTGCTGGCAACGTTCTTTGAGATGCTTTGGCCATAGGACACTTCGCCGAGGACCATGATCTTGCGGGAGTTGAACTTGGCGCCGACGCCCAGGGGCACGGTGGGATACGATTTATCGTTGATGATATCGTTGAATCCTACGGTGACATAGGGCTGGAGGCGATAGGCAGGGCTGATTAGATGATAGTACAGTGCTGCGTTCAGCAGGTTATAGGTCTTTGATTTTGTCTGGCTGATGAGAACGTCGTTGCTTGTCGCATGGCCGAAGCTGAGACCGATGTCGGCGCTGACGGACAGGCGATTGGTGAGATTCTTATAGGCCGAGGCGGCGAAGGAGGCGTTGCCACGCTGGAAGAACGGCAGGTTGTTGGCATCGCTGAGATACCCCTTACGGTTCTTTTCCAGCAGGGCGAAGTCCTGGAATTGAAATTTCGTCAATGGGGCGATGAACCAGCGGCGGTCGAGTTCGCGCTTTTGTTGTTCGGCGCGGTCTTCGGACGTGGTATCGGCGGGTTCCTTTGGCTGGGTAGCCTGGGCGGCGTCGGGTTTTGTATTTGCCGATGAGTCGGCCAGGGAGACGTCGGCGGGTTTCGGGTCAGTTTTCACTTCGGCGGCCTTTGTTGCGTCGGTTGCTGTTGCGTCGGGCTTTACCGAGTCGGCTTTTGCGGCGTCAGCCTTTGCCGGATCGGTCTTTGCCGGATCGGTCTTTGCCGGATCCGTGGCCGAATCTTTTTTCACGGCCGGGCTTACCGGGGCGTCATCGGCGAGCGAGATGACGGTATCGTTGATCTTTACGCCGGTGTCCGTGGAGCGGTACCGGTACGAGGTGTCAAGGGTTGTCGGGGCAAGGGTATCCCTTGTGATTATCGTGTGCCCCGGTGTTTGTCCGGTTGTGTCCGTGACAGGCTGGTAGCCGGTGGTGTACCGGGCGCCTGCAGGATGAGCCCACATTGGCCTGGCCGTTAGCAGGCCCAGGAGGGAGCAACCAATCAAACCAATCATTACCTTCTTCATGGGATATTTTTTTTAAAAGTCCATTTTCAGCGCCAGCTCGATGCCGTTCCGGTCGATACCGGATGCGCTGATGGTGGATATATTTACGTCGTATAAAACTCCAAGTGTTAATTTCTGATAACGCAGTTCAAGGTTCGGGACGAGGGCGTCGTTGTAGCGGTAGCCGAGGCCGAGGCCGACAGCGGCGCCGCCGGCGACACCGGGGATAGCCTTTGTGTAGATGAGGTTGTAGTAGTGGCGATAGGCTGGTCCTTCCCAGTTCATCGACATGTAAAAGCCCACTTCGTCCTCTTCCTTTGTCGTGAATTTATAGCCGCCCTGTATGCCGATGACGGGTTTGAGGCGGGTGGAATCGGATTTGATCTTATAGGCATAGGGTTGGTTCGCCTGCATGATGGAACCACCGACATACCATTTATCGTTGCGGCCGTTGCTGAAGACGGACACGCCGGCGTTGATATTAAAATGACCATAGGACCAGCCGTTTGCGAGGCGGTCGGCGCTGGGCGCTCCTTCGATCGGGCCGTAGGAGTCGAACTGGTCGCCGAAGGCGCCGCTGATGCCGGCCACGTTCAATTGGCTTTGGTAGTATTCTGCCTGGAAGCCTGCTGCGAGATAAGTCTCGTGGCGGCCGATGGGGATAGCATAGGAAATACCGAGCATTCCGAGGGAATTGTTCAGGATACCGTCGTTTGTCTTATCGGAAGCCGCGCCGGCGCTGAAGCTGAAGTAGCCGGAGTTGGGTTTATTCTTTCCTTCTTTTGACAGTAAAGGCATGGAGAAGAGGGCCGCTACGCTGTTGTAAGCAATCTGGCCGCCGTATTGAACGCTGCGATAGTTGAGGTTGAGGGTATTTTGTTTTTCGGTTTTCAGCGATTGATTATACCAGATGGTCATATCCTGGACCCTCGAGAAATTGATCTCCTGTCCACTGGCGAAGCCGGTGAATGCGAGAAGGATCAATATTGTTAACGTTTGCCTCATGATCTGGATATTATTGGATTAAATTTTTTCATGTTATCATCTTACCAATGAAACCATTCCCCTTTGAACGATCTTCTTGCCATTGACATCGATGCCCTCTCCTATCCACAGATACGTCTCTACCGGCTGGGGCACGCCTTTGAAGGTGCCATCCCAGCCCTGGTTGGGATCCTGAGTGGTGAAGATCAGGTTACCCCAACGGTTGTAGATGTTGAAATAGTGGAATTGGGAGATCCCTACGAGGATCGGTTTGAGGATGTCGTTGGTCCCGTCGTTGTTCGGTGTGAACACGCGCGGAACGTAGATATTGATCGGGGCGAAGCGTACTCTTGCCGGGCTGCCGAAGATGATCTTTTTGTCATCCACGACTGCGGTGATGAGCACGTCACCGGGGGTTTTGCTGGTGATATAGATATAGGCGTCGCCATTGGCGTCGGTGTAGGCGGGTTGTGGCGAGACGATGGTTGCCGTTCCGGAGTCGATGCTGAAATAGACCGGCTGATCAGGCATGGCCTGGCCGTTGAGATCGACGATATGGGCTCTCACCTCGGTTTGCTGGGTGCCATCTGCGAGGGCTTCGAAGATGATGGTCGTCAGGGAGGTCAGCGGGTTGGTGACATCCGGTGCGGTTACGAAGTGTACGGTCTCGTAGTTATGGACGTCGCCGTTATCGGTGACGTAAATGGATACCTGCGCGTTTGTCGCGGGATCGATGTAGTACGCTTCCACATATAATCTACCCGTGTCAGCGCTGGTGACCGCGATACGGGCGTAGCCGCCGACAGTAAGCTGGTCGGTTGAATCGCCGACGAACTTGTTGCCGGTGGTGATGGTGCCCTGTTCGGGAGTCGTATGGACCAGGAAGGTCACTTTAATGCCTTCCAGCGGATGCCCGCCGGCATCGGTGATATAGGCGATGAGGCTATCCTGCTTAACGCCGTCGGCCAGCTGATAGTCGAAGGGCTGCCGGATAAAGAGATTGGTGATCCCGTTATTGCTACCGGTACCCGTTCCGCCGCTGCCGGGGCCGCCTGTACCCGGGCCACCTGTTCCCGGACCACCCGTGCCGGGACCGCCAGTCCCAGGACCACCCGTACCCGGACCGCCCGTGCCTGGGCCACCGGTACCGGGGCCACCTGTGCCAGGACCACCGGAAACGGGAGGACCCTGGACGAAGTTGATGGTGACGAAATTATTGGCCGGGTTGTTAAGGTCAGTAAGGGGCGCCGAAGGGGTGCCGTTGATATCCACGGTCGCCTGTACATCGGCTGTACCGACTGTGGAACTGGTGAAATAGGCTATGGCTACGCCGTTGACGATGGTACCGGTGGTGATGATCGTTGCCGTACCTGTCTTTATGGTAAAGGTTACCGTTCCGCTGGTGACCGGTGCACCGCCGGCGGTATAGACCATTGCATCCACTTCATTCTGGCTGGTGCCGTCGGCTGTGGTCGTAGTGGTGATGCCTACGATATGGCTTGCGCTGGCCGAAGGCGGAGGTTGGGTGAAGTGGATGGTTGTATATCGGTTTGCGGGGGCGTCGACATCCCTGAGGACATTCGGCACTCCGCTGATATCTACTGATCCTGTTACGGTAACGTCACCGACTATCGTGCTGGTGAAGTAGGCTTTGGCCACGCCGTTGACGGTGGTTCCGGTCGTGGTGATCGTCGCCGTTCCGCTGGTGATGGTAAAGGTGACGACCGTGCCGTCGGGGACGTTATTGCCCAGGCTATTCCTGACGAGGGCGTCTACTTCGTCCTTACTGGTGCCGTCGGCTGCTGTGGTCTTAACGATGCCCTGTATGTAGCTGTTGGCGTCAGCCGGTGGTGGATCGGTGAAGTGGATCGTGGTAAATCTGTTGGCGGGGGCATCAACGTCCTTCAGGTCGTCGGGAGTGCCGCTGATATCGACTGTCGCTTTTACGGTAACGTCGCCGACAACTGTACTGGTGAAATAAGCTTTGGCCACACCGTTGACGGTGGTTCCCGTCGTGGTTATGGTCGCCGTGCCGCTGGTGATGGTGAAGGTGACGACGGTGCCGTCGGGTACGTTATTACCCAGACTGTTCTTGACGGTTGCGTCAACCTCATCCTGGCCTACCCCATCGGCTGCGGTCGTTTTGACGATGCCTTTTATATAGCTGTTCGCGTCGCTCGGTGGAAGGTCTGTAAACAGGACGGTTGTAAAGTCGTTTGCTCCGGAGGGATCCAAAAGGGTTATCCAGGCCCCGCTTTGGTCTTTTACCATGGCCTTTACAACGACCGAGCCTACGGTCGTGCTCGTGAAATAGGCCAGGGACTGGTTACCCGCCGTAAATGCGTTTGCCGGCGCGTCTGCCGGATTGTTATCGGGATTGCCGAAGGTCATGTTGGCCGTGCCGCTGGAAATAAAAAAGTATACCGGCGTATTGGAGTTAACAGCGTTGCCATCCTTGTCCTTGAGAACAACCTGGACTACGTCCTGGCTGGTTCCATCCGCAGGATTCGTTTGTACGACCCAATTGATAAAACTCTGGACGATATTCGGGGGACCGGGAGCCGTGATGAAGGTCATCGTGGTGTTGGCGACAAGCGAGCCGGCGGTCTTTATATCCACGTTATAGACGCCTACATTATCATCGGCAAAGTGAAAGGTGGCAACTCCATTCACCGTCACGATGTCCTGGGAAAGTCCATCGACCTTAAAGGTAATGGTCATCTCCGGTTGACCCGCGACCCAGGGAGTGACGGTAACGGAAATGATATCTTCGATGCCTGTTGCGGCGACGGAATTCTGCTTTATTTGGGTAACGGCGAAATTCAGAAACTTTTTGGGGCTCTCGCCGGGTGCGGCCTTCGCAGGCAGCCAGAAGTTTAAGAGAAGCCCAAAGCTCATCAGCAGCATAGCGATGAAACGCGGCCGGGTATTGCTACCAGGGCTATGCGCCAATGCATCGTTATTTTTCAATTTCAGGGTCATAGAACACGGAGGTTATACCCCACACATTTTTTACGGTCCCATGCGGACACGCAACCAACTTTGTAAATCGGGAAAACGGTGATAAGACACCTACAGAAGTCGTTGCGGTGACGGCATGAGGGGAGACACTATGTGCCTGTCACTTTCGGGCAACGAGCCGGAGCGGTAAAAATGTTGTGTAAGGTTTGGGTTTCATATAATTGGGTTTTAGCTTGATGATCTTTCGTAGGGGTTATCGGATTTATACTACTATAAAAAGGAAGATTTACCCTGTTTTATTGTATAGTGACAGGGATAATTTTGACCGCACCTGGCATTTTAGAAATATTTTGTTTGTAATCACGTGATAATTAACAAATTTGTCTTTCTTAGTGGGTTAAAATAGTTATGCACATTTTTTCCGTTTTTTGATTTTTCGCCTGTTGGAACGGGATGCCAAAACCTATCTTTACGGCTTTTACAATGATCTTTACAGACGCTATAATCGACAGATTGACCGTACATTATACAGGGAATAAGCAGAATGGAGGGGCTTTGTTGCTTTCGAAGGAGGAGCAGGGACTGGATGGGGATCTGAAGGCCCGTTTGACGGAGGCCCTGCTTTCCCGGTTTGCCCATTGCCATGAACGTTATACATTTCATCACAGCGCGTCGCTTGAATACAATGAGGTGTATAATTTTGTCCGGGAGGTGTTCAGGGACCAGGGGGCAATTTACGAGCAGTCGGTGCGGATCGCCTCGCATCTTTTCACGGTGGCCGAGCATCCGAAGATAAAGCCGGGGGAATTGTATACCGGCTTTTTCAGGGGGATCGAAGATGGGGAGACGGTGCTGGATGCCGTGGGTATCTTCAAGGCCGAGACGAAGGTGTTGTTTGCCGATATGGTTCCGGGAGCGGATGACCTGGACCTGCAGTTGAAAGAAGGGGTGGAACTGTCGAAGGTGGACAAGGGATGTCTGATCCTGCACCGCGAAGAGGAGCAGGGCTTTGAACTGCTGATCTTCGACTCGAACGGCAAGGGCGAGGAAGCGTTATACTGGAAGGATAAGTTCCTTGGGGTGATGATCCGGATGAACGAGTTCGTGCAGACGCAGGACTTTCTGACGCAGACGAAGAACTTCGTGACCAAACAAATGCCGGATGAGTTTGAAGTGTCGAAGACGGAGCAGATCGATATTCTCAACCGGAGTATGGATTATTTCAAGACGCATGGGAATTTCGACCGGGAGGAATTCGAGACGGAGGTGTTGCATCACGACGGGCTGATCCAATCTTTTAGAAACTATGTAGAGCCGACCGATTCCTTCGAGATCTCGACGCAGGCGGTGAAGCGACAGGCGCGGGTGTTCAAGAGCGTTATCAAGCTGGACAAGAACTTCCATATCTATGTGCATGGGGACAGGGAGTTGATCGAGAAGGGATATGATGAGGCGATGGGGAAACATTTTTATAAAATCTATTTTGATCACGAGGTATGAATGGTAAAGTTGCTATTGTTACGGGAGTCGGTCAGGGAATCGGTTTTGAAATCGTTAGACAGTTTGTGAAGGGCGGGGTGCGTGTGCTGCTGAACGACCGGGATGAGGCGCTTGCGCGAAAGGCGGCGGAGAGGTTGAATGGGGAGTTTGGGGATGGGGCGAGTCAGCGATGTGTTGCGTTTGCGGGGGATGCGAGTGATGTGGCCGTTATCCGGCGGATGGTGGATGAGGCGGTGCGGGTCTTTGGCCGGCTGGATATCGCGGTCGCGAATGCGGGGTTGACGGTATTCGGGGATTTTCTTTCTTACCGGCCGGAGATGCTGGAGCAGGTGATGCAGCTGAACCTGGCGGGGAGCTTTTTTCTGGCACAGGCGGCGGCGGCGCAGATGCGGGCGCAGGGGGATGGTGGGAGCATTTTGTTTATGTCGTCGGTTACCGGTCATCAGGCGCATAAGGGTTTGGTGGCATATGGAATGACGAAGGCGGCGTTGGAGATGCTGGCGCGGGGATTGGTGATCGAGTTGTCGCCGTATCGGATCACGGTGAATGCGGTGGCGCCGGGTGCGACGATGACGGAACGGACGGCGGAGGATGCGGGCTATGAGAAGACCTGGTCGGAGTTGACCCCGATGGGGCGGCCGGCACGGCCGGAGGATATCGCGCAGGCCGTGACGTTCCTTGTTTCGCCCGAGGCCCGGCACATCACGGGTCAGACGCTGGTGATCGATGGGGGGTGGACTGCGATAAGTCCAGGCCCATCCTGAGGGCTGCGCCCCCAGGATGGGCAGGAATTAAAGATTGTAACCCTGGCGGTAGGTGCGTTTTACGAATTGATTTGCGTCATCGAAATTGGTGATCTTCATATTTGGGCCGTCCCAGAGCAGCTTGATATGGCGGCCGGGATATTCGAACTCGTCACGGCTATGACCACCCGAAGTGTTACGTGGCCGGCGGACGTCATAGCTGCGGATGGCGAGATTGCCCATGAGGACGGTCTCGGCTAACGGGCCGGCGACTTTGAAGTTGGAGCTAAGGTCCTGCTCCTGCTGGCTGCCATAGCCGGCGATACAGGCTTCCACCCAGGCGGTATAGTGGCCGGTGATATCGGCGCCGGGACCGCGTTTAAGGGTTTGAGGGACGACGGTCTGGGCCGACCGGGAGGTGGGCAGCAAGTTGGGATCACGGCCGTATGTGCCACACATCATCTTTCCTTTTGTACCGATAAAGAGCGTGCCGTTGTCGCCGTCGCCGAAGATCTCGCTGGGTCCCAGTTCGTCCGGGCGTTCGGGTTGGATGCCGCCGTCCATCCAATGCAGTTTTACATCAGGCTTACCGGATACACCTTTGAATTTCAGAGTAATATGAGATGATGGCGGACAGCTGTCGGGGAAGTAACCTGCTTTGAACTCCCCTACATATACGCCGCCGACGCTGCATTCGGCTTCGGTGGGGTAACCCAAATCGAGGACCTGGAAGGCAGGGGCGATGATATGGCAGCCCATGTCGCCGAGTGCGCCGGTGCCGTAATCCCACCAGCCGCGCCAGTTGAAGGGAACGAGGTTATCGACATAGTCTTTCTGGGGGGCGGTGCCGAGCCAGAGGTTCCAGTCCAGTTCGGGCGGGACGGTGGCTTTTGTCGTGGGCCATTGGATGCCCTGGGGCCATACGGGGCGGTTGGTGAAACAGAAGACTTCGGTCACGTCGCCGATGCTGCCGGCCCGGTACCAATCGACCAACTGACGGACCCCGTCGCTGGAAGCGCCCTGATTGCCCATCTGGCTGACGACCTTGTAGCGGGGGGCGGCTTCGGTGAGCATGCGGACCTCGTAGATATCGTGGGCCATGGGCTTCTGGATGTATACGTGCTTACCGAGCTGCATGGCGGCCATGCCGATGACGGCATGCATATGGTCGGGGGTGGAGACGGAGACGGCGTCGATGTGTTTGTGCTCTTTGTCGAGCATCTCCCGGTAGTCCTTATAATATTTTGCTTTGGGGAATTTGTTGCGGATGGTGGCGGCGCGGCGGTCGTCGACGTCGCAGAGATAGGCGATCTCTGCTTTGCCGCTGCCGTAGAAGTTATTGATGTCGGATTCGCCTTTGCCGCCGGCGCCGACGCCAGCGATCATGAGTTTGTCGCTGGGGGCGGTATAGCCACGGCCTCCCAGGACGTGGCGGGGAACGATATAGAAACCGGCGGCGGCTATCAGGCTTTTTTTCAGGAAGTTACGGCGAGAATCGTCTTGTGTGAATATGCGCTTCTTGTTCATAGTCAGAGGGCCGCTTTTTTTGTATAATACGTTGGCCCTCTTAAATGTACAACAATATTCAATTGTCTTTTGAAGGGACGGTCAGATTTTTCTTACCGGCCAGGATCTGGCCGACGGCCCAGATGAGTTCATCGGAAGCCGCGTCCCGGCCCATATACCCTGCAGCACCGGATTCGAGGGCCTGGCCGGCGTGATTTTCTTTATAAAGACTCAGGATCAGGACGGGCAGGTCGGGATATTCCTGGCGAATCTGCTGGAGGGCTTCCCATCCGCCTCTGTCAGGGCCCGGAAGGTCGGAGATGATCATATCCCAGGGGCTATCCCTGAGCTTATCGGCCCATTCCTCTCCATCTTCGAGCTCTTCAATCTCGGCGTTGGGGTATGCTTGCGTCAATATCTGTCTAACACCTTTTCTGATGATCGTGAAATCATCAGCTAGTAGAATCCTGATCATGGTTGTGGTCGTTAAGTTAATGAATAGAGTAAGACAGGTCGGAAAACAAGGTGTGCTACTATTGCTACGCAGAGGAAACCAAACGAGTTGCTTAACTTAACGACAAGATAAAGGGAATTAATTAGAAATCAGCCACTCACTAATAAGTAAAAACACTTACTTATTACAATATTTGATTATTATCAAAGTAGAACCACTCATTGACTGTCATGGTCCTGCAAAGCCGCTTCCAGCCTGGCTTTGTCGGCAGCGGTGAAATGACCCCGGAGGTGGATAAACAGTCCGCCGTCGTCATCGCCGACGATCAGGCAGACGACTTCCTCGAGATCGTCTTTCCCTTCGCGGGAAAGCAACTGTACCCTACCCTTTCCTTTGCGGATGGAGAACCATTCTTCGAAGTGGTCGGCGCGGGCCGCGTGTTCGAGGTCGCGAAATTCGCGGCCGGCATTGGGAGATTTTTTACCGTCGATGAGCAGGCAGTGCAGGGCGGAGATCTTTTTCGAAGAGAAGCTGACATTCAGCAGGAGTCCGGGGTCGATGCCGATCGAGTTATCACCGGAATTGTATTGCTGATAGACTTTTTCCAGCTGTGAGGATTGGGCGCAGGCTGCAAAAGATAGCAGGAGGGCCGTCAGGGGGAGAAGGAGTGTTTTCATGTTATTTTCGTTTTGCGTTTTTTAGATTTTCCATGCCTTTTATGTCCAGGTCGGCGCCGAGCCGACTGATCTTGTCGAGATCGATATCGCCCACAAAGCTCATGAGGGTGAAGCCGTCTTTGTCGGCGGCGATCATCAGCAGTTCGTGTATGGTATTGCCGGTAGCCCGGATCATGAACCGGAAGTTGTCTTTGTTGTCGCGGACGGTGATCAGATCTTCATATTCTTTTCTGTCGATCTGCGCCAGGGCTTCCTTATAGAAGACGGAGGGAGTCGTTTCGGTGCTGAGGATACGAAAGCTCTGCAGCCGGGAAACGGTCTGTTTGAGGTCGGAAGGGATCGTGTCCCAGTTGACCTTTGACATGAGGCGGAACATGCGGGGGCTGACGGAGACGACGGTGAACCGCGAGTCGTCGAGGTATTTGCCGAAGAATTTGCCGATGGCATCATCCTGGGCGCGGGCGGTCATGGTCAGCGCGGCTATGAGGGGGATGAGGAGTAGTCGTTTCATTTGTTTGTTATTTGTTTGCGGCCTTCGTTCAGGTGAGCGGAGGCGATGAGCAGGGCATGACGGACGGCGGCGAGAGCTTGTTCCGGATCGTCGTAGGTATCGGTTACGCGGGCGAGGACCGGGGTGCCGGCGACGGCCCGTGTGTCGGCGGTGACAGGCGTTTCAACAGGGTGTTTTTGGTTTGGTTGCAGGAGGAACAGGCTCGCTACGAGGAAGAGGACGGCTGCGGCGGCGGAGACCAGGCCCCATTGGAAATGGAAGACCGGGGACCGGGGTGGGACGGGGGATGCTGCGGCGGACATTGCAGCGGGGGACATTGCAGCGGGGGACATTGCAGCGGCTGAGGTTTCTGCATCGGCGGCGGTTATTGCCTGGAGGATCCGGGCTTCGAAGCCGGGGCCGGGAGAGACCCGGGCCTCTTCGCCGAAGTAGGCGAACAGGGGGCCATAGGCCTGGAGATCGGGGTCGAGGGTATCGGGGTCCTGGGCGTTAAACCAGTCCGCGAGGGCTTTCTCTTCTTCCACGCTCGTCTCTGTCCGCCAGTATTTTTCGAGCAGGGCTATCACATTTGCTTTTTCCATTTTTCCTCCTGTTTTGTTATGAGCTGCCGGATGGCGTTTCGGCCGCGGAAGAGGCTGATCTTCACCTGGTCGAGGGTAACATCGAGCACTTCGGCTATCTCGTTATAGCTGAACCCTTCCATATCGCGTAACCGGATGACCTGCTGCTGCAGCCGAGGCAGGGTATCCATGCATTGGCGTATTCGTTGTATCATTTCCTTGCTCGTCATTTTTTCATGCGGGTCATGGTCCGGGCTGGAGAGCTGGTGGGCCGATGCGTCCCGGACGGTCGGCATCCGGTGGCGCCGGAGCCGGTCGAGGCAATTGTTACGGGTAGCTGTCATACAATAGGCTTCCATATTCGCCCATTGCGGCCATTCCGCCCGTTTTGTCCAGATGCCGGCGAACACCTCCTGTATGGCGTCCTCCGCTTCCTGGATATCCCCAAGAAGGTGGAAAGCAAAGCGGAACAGCTTGTCTTTCATCGGCAATATGCGGCCTTTGAAAACTTCTAATGACATTACTGTTGAGATGACGGAAGAAAAACATTAATGTTACAGTAAATTCTTCGTATGCTTAAAAAATGCCTTCCGACCCTCCTCCTGACCGTGGTGACGGGTGTGCTGGCAGCTTTGCCCGGCCGGCTGGCGGCCCAGGATTCCGCCGGCGTCGGGATGCCTGAGTTGATGGCCGCCGAAAAACTCTTCGATCTTCAGTTTACGCCCGTGAAACGGGATTCTATTGTTAGCGGTCTGATCGATCACCTGCATTTCTATCAATATCTGCATTCCCAGGATCTTTATAACAATGTCCCGCTGTCGCTGTCTTTCGATCCGCTGCTGCCGGGGACGGCGTACGAGCGCCGGCAAAACCCGCTGCGCTGGGATATCCCGGGGGAAGTTGCCCTGCCGGCCAACCGGAATGATCTGGCCTTTTATTCCATTCCGGAGCTGGCCAGCTTGCTCCGGCGCAGGAAGATCACCAGCGTGGAGCTGACGAAATTCTTTATCGACCGGCTCAAAAAGTATGGCCCGGTGCTGCATTGTGTGATCGAGCTGACGGAAGACAGCGCGCTTGCACAGGCGCGTTGGGCGGATGCGCTTTTTGCCAAGGGCGTCGTTCATAGCCCGCTGCAGGGTATTCCGTACGGGATCAAGGACCTGTTTGCGGTCAAGGGAACGCATACGACCTGGGGAACGCCCCCTTATAAGGACCAGGTCATCAACTCGACCTGTTATGTGGCCGAGCGGCTTGATGACGCAGGTGCGGTGTTGGTGGCGAAGCTTTCGCTTGGCGAGCTGGCCATGGATGATGTCTGGTTTGGCGGGCTGACGCGAAACCCCTGGAACCTGGCGGTGGGATCGGGCGGCAGCAGCGCGGGGTCGGCTTCGTCGACGGCGGCGGGGCTTGTGCCTTTTGCGATTGGTACGGAGACCTATGGGTCGATCGTGGATCCGTCGATGCGCTGTGGTGCGACGGGGTTGCGACCGACGTTTGGCAGTATCGCGCGGACGGGCTGTATGGCGTTGTGCTGGTCTTCGGATAAGGTCGGGCCCATCTGCCGGAGCGCGGAGGATGCGGCGATCGTCTTTGCCTATATCCATGGGGGGGATAGCGTGGATGTCTCGTCCCGGCTTATGCCGTTCAATTATACTGGTAAGGTAGATCTGCGGCAGTTGCGGATCGCGTATACGCGGAATTATATCGATTCGCTGCCGGAGAGCAGCCCCGAGAAGCAGACGCTGTTGATCCTGCGGAAGCTGGGGGCGCGGTTGATACCGGTGGATTTCCCGGACGATCTGCATGGGAACGATATTCTTTCTTTGATCATCGGGGTGGAGTCGGCGGCTGCGTTTGACAAGCTGACGCGGACCAACCGGGATGATGAGATGGTGCAGCAGAACAAGGACCGCTGGCCTAATACGTTTCGGACGGCGCGGTTTGTGCCGGCCGTGGAGTATGTGAATGCGTGCCGGATGCGGACGGAGATCATGAAGAAGGTGGATCCGTTTATCAGCCAGTATGATATCATTATTGCGCCGCCGGAGACGGGGGATCAGTTAGCTATCACAAATCTGACGGGGCATCCGTCGGTGACATTGCCGGTGGGATATCGTCCGGATGGAATGCCGGGGAGTATCTCGTTTATCGGGCAGTTGTATGGGGAGGCGAAGTTGCTGGCGTTTGCGAAGGCGTTTCAGGATGCGACGCCGTATAATAAGCAGCGGCCGAAGGGGTTTGAGTAGAGGGCTTATTCGACTAGCTCCATGGGATTGCCTTGATCTGCTCTTCGAGCTCGAGGAGATGTTCGTTCGCTTCGATCACTTTTTTAGGAAGTTTCAGGCGCTCGACGGCGCCGTTCAGACTTGGGTCGACGGTATAGGTGATCTCCTGACCATTCAAGCCTATTTCTTTATACGTTTTTAACTCTTCCATATATTGCAAGTTACGACAAAAAGTATGGTGGATCATAAAAGATCATATTGTGGTGAAGGGTTGATCGAATGATTTTCTTTTTATTAAAAACGCGATGACTTCCATATTCTTACAGAAGGGTACGTATCCTTTTTCAGTTCTCGCATAAATATCGAACGTAAGAGAAAGCTCATCCAGGTTTAAGCCGATTGCCATCCTATAAAGTCTGGTACGCGGTATCGTACTCCCGATGATGTATATCATTCGATAAGGATATCGTTTTGTATACTTGTTTACCGCTTGCGCGACGGTGGCCAAAATCTTATTTCTATCTCCGTTGTCATTGACTGAGAAATCGTCAATGTCGTCCCCAGCGACGAGGTTACCAAAGACAAGATCGTATGCATTTTCGACCTTTGAAGGCACGAACAGGATACGTTTAAACAAGGGGCCATGCTTGCCTTCGCTTATAAAATCGACCGAACTCAGATCGTCGGCGACCCTCACTGCGTCATAACTCTCATATTTCATACGGATCGGTTTACGGGGTTACAAATATACTAATATTATTAGGTTTACGCTAATTTTATTAGCTTTTCATATTTGTATCGAAAACGGACAGCGGGTGTACTGAAAGCGGGGCAGGGGAAACTTTGGGGGAAGAGGCAAGTATTTGCGCGACAGTAATTTGCGTAAATTGGCATGAATTAAGCAATCACATGAGAATGCTACACAGTTATCTGCGTTTCGCGATGCGGAACCTTGCCAAGAACAAGATCTATTCGATGATCAATATTGCCGGCTTGTCGGTCGGACTGGCGGTGTTTGGGCTGATGTCGTTGTATATCGGCGATGAGTTGAGTTTCGACCGGGACCTGGCGAATGCGGGGCGCGTATACCGGGTGGTGCATTCGGGCGAGTGGGCGGGAGGGCGATTCAACCTCGCGGTGACGCCGCCGGCGTTTGGGCCGGCCCTGGCGAAAGAGGATCCGGGGATCGAGGCGGCGGCGCGGATCAATCCCGAAGGCGGGGGTACGCTTGTTTATGGCGACAAGAAGCTGGACGTCGGAGATATGTTTTTCGCTGACAGTTCGGTGTTGCGGGTGTTTGGCTTCCGGTTTGTTGCCGGCGGCGGCGGGACCGATGGGACGGAAGAGCCGGAGAATGCGCTGACGACGCCTAATTCGATCGTACTGACAAAGACGCTTGCCGATAAGTTGTTTGGCAATGCCGACGAGGCGCTTCACAAGACCTTGATGGTAAAAAACGAAGGCCCCGTAGAGGTGACGGGTGTCATCGAAGACCGGCCGGTGAACAGCCACCTGCAATTCAGCGCATTACGCCCGATGCGCGAGCCTGATGACCAGTGGCGGAGTTCTTACGTCCATACTTATGTGCTTTTGAAGAAGGGGGTCGATATCCGTTCGGTAGATGGGCGGTTGCCGGGTTTTTATGACCGGCATATCAAGCCGTTGCTCGGCAAGGGAGCGGCTTACCGGATGGAGATGCAGGCGCTGCCATCGATCCACCTGCATTCGCATCTTGACTTCGAGATCAGCCGTAACGGCGATATCCGGTATATCTATCTTTTCGCGGCGGTGGCCCTGCTGGTGCTGGGGATCGCGGTGATCAACTATATCAATCTCGCCACGGCTAGGGCTTCGATCCGTATGAAAGAGATCGGCGTCCGGAAAGTGATCGGTGGAAGCCGGCGGCAGCTGGTGACCCTGTTCCTGACCGAGTCCGTATTCTTTGCGTTGCTGTCGGCGGCGATAGCCTTTGCGTTGGCGGGAATATCGCTGCCGGGTTTTAACGAGCTATCAGGAAAAGCATTGACGCTGGGTCAATTTGGGATGACGCGGACCGTCGGGCTGCTTGTGGCCTCGGCCTTTGCAATCGGCCTGGCGGGGGGCCTCTACCCTGCCCTCTTCCTCTCCGGCTTTAGCACGATTCCCGCGCTGAAAGGACAGGTGGGCGATCTGTCGACGACGGTGCTCTTTCGCAAATCGCTGGTGACCTTTCAATTTATCATCACGATCTTTCTGATCACGGGCTCGGCGATCATCTATCTGCAATTACGATTCATGCAAGGGCGGGATCTTGGATTCAACAAGGACCAGGTGCTGACCTTTCATCTCAATAACCCCGACGTCCGGCAACATATCAACGACCTCAAGGCCCAACTGCTCCGGAACTCGTCGGTGGAGGCGGTGGCTGCTGCGGGAAACCCCATCGGGAACAACGATATCGGCGAGACCGCGATACAATGGGAACAGAACGGAGCGCTGCAGACCGAGCCGAAGAAAGCGCAGATGTATTTCGTCGATGCGGACTACCTTCCCACGATGCAGATCGGCCTGGCGGCCGGCCGCAATTTCTCATCCACTCAGCCGACAGACGTGTTGGGATCGGTGCTGGTGAATGAGACGCTGGTGAAAGAGATGGGCTGGACCAATGGGCTTGGAAAAAGGCTCAGGCTGGGAACCGATTCCAGCGGCAAGGTGCTGATGGCTTCGGTTATCGGGGTGGTAAAGGATTTCAATATCTACTCCCTCCAGCATCGCATCGAGCCGCTGCTGCTGCGCATGCCGCCGAAATGGAGGGACGCGGATAATCTTACCATCCGCATACAGAAGGGACATATCCCGCAGGGCCTGCGGCATATCGCCGAGGTGTACAACCATTTCGACCCATCGACGACGCCGGATTTTCATTTTCTGGATGACAATTTCTCGCAACAGTATACGGTCGAACGGAAACAGGGCAGCATCCTGCTGACCTTTGCGGTGCTGGCCATCTTTATCGCCTGCCTGGGGCTGCTTGGTCTCGTGACCTTCAGCGTCGGACAGCGGACCAAGGAGATCGGGATCAGAAAGGTGCTGGGCGCCAGTGTGGGCGGCATCGTATTGCTGGTATCGAAAGACCTGGTTAAGCCGGTGGTACTGGCTATCCTCATCAGCACACCGCTGGCCTGGTGGGCCATGCATAAATGGCTGGAAGGATTTGCCTACCGGATGACGATCGGACTATGGGTCTTTGTGGCATCGGGGCTGCTGGCCGTCGTGATCGCGATGCTGACGGTGGGGTTGCGGGCGATGCGGGCCGCGAGGATCAACCCGGCGAAGACGCTGAAGACGGAGTAGGCAGGGTGACGGAGGCCGGGATTCGATGAGGCATGAGACCGAGGCCGGGATTCGATGAGGCATGAGGCAGAGGCCGGGATTCGATGAGGCATGAGACCGAGGCGGGGGCTCGATGGAGAAATCAATTTTATGCTCTATAATTATTTTCGCATCGCCTGGCGGAATCTGCTGAGGAATAAAACGAACAGTTTTATCAATATCGGCAGACTGGCTATCGGGATCACCTGTGTGCTTTTTATCGTTCTTTATGTCCAGGATGAATTGAGATTCGACCGGGGATTTGCCCAGGGGGACCAGATCTTCCAGGTGAATATGGAGGCCAATTTCGGCGGGCTGGGATACAACACATCCAATACGCCGCCTCCTTCTACCATTTCGCTTCGCAACAGCTTTCCGGAGGTGACTGCCTATACGCGGCTTTATCAGCCGGGGAGTTTAATCGTGCACAATGATGCAGCGGCGGATGCCGCGGGGCATTCCTTTACCGAGAGACGCATCTGGGCCGTGGACTCGAATTTTTTACAGGTGTTCTCTTTTGCCCTTGCTGCGGGCGATGTGAAGAGCTGTCTGACAAAATACCATTCCATTGTACTGACCGAGTCCATGGCCCGGAAATATTTTGGGGACCGGCCGGCATTGGGAAAGACGCTGACGATCGACACCGCGGCGGCGCCCTATGTCGTGACGGCTATCCTGCGGGACCTGCCCGGGAATTCGACGCTGCAGTTCGACGGGCTGACCCCGCTTGCCGACAACCAGCTGGTGAAACGTTTCAGCTGGAGTTGGGTCTGGACGCTGATGCAAGGCTTTGTCGTGCTCAACAAAGAGACGGCGGCGGATCCCGCGGCGGTAAAACGGCTGGAAGCAAAGTTCCCCGCCATGGTACGGCGGGATGCGGCCCGGGCCTTCGAGCGGATCGGTCAGCCTTTTGACGAATTCATCAAGAAAGGCGGGAAATGGGATTTCTACCTGCAACCCCTTTCGCGTATCCACCTCTACTCAGCGGGCATCGGAACGCCTTATGAGAACCTGGGGAGCATCCGGTATGTCTATATCTTTTCCGTCATAGCTGTTTTTATCATCCTGCTGGCCTGCATCAACTTTATGAACCTGTCGACTGCGCAGGCGGCAAAACGGGCGAAGGAGGTTGGCGTCCGCAAGGTGCTTGGCGGAATGAAGGTCCAGATGATGAGCCAATTCCTGTCGGAGGCGCTGCTGTATACGGCACTGGCGACTTTATTGGCCGTCGGGTTGCTGTATCTCCTCATGCCCGCCTTCGACGCCGTAGCGGGTAAACAGCTGAGTTTTGCCGATCTGTTCCGTCATGGTTCCTGGGCCATTCTTGTCCTTGCGATGGTGGCGACAGGACTGCTGGCCGGAAGCTATCCAGCCTTTTACCTCACGTCCTTCAAGCCGGTGGATGTGCTGAAGGGCGGCAGGCTGTTTGCAAGGAGCTTTGGCAATCAGCTTATCCGCAACGGACTTGTCGTCTTTCAGTTTACGGTATCTATCGCGCTGATGGTCTCCACGCTTATCGTTTACCGTCAGCTGCAATTCATGAATACCGCCGACCTGGGATTCAACAAGGACCATGTCGTTGTCTTTCCCAATGTCGAGAAACTGGCCAACGGATCGGAGGCTGCCTTGCGGCAACAGTTGAGCGGAATACCCGGGATGCGTTCGGTGAGCGTTTCATCGGGAAGCCCGGCGAATATGACGAGTATCTTCACGGATTTTTATGTTCCTGTCGCCAATGGAGTGAAGGAGCACCTGGCAAAGGATGTCAACCTGACCTCGTATCTTGTCGACGAATATTTTGTTCCCTCGCTGCAGATGCAGCTGGTCGCCGGGCGGAATTTCTCAAGGGACTTTCAGGATTCGGCTTCGGTGATCGTCAATGAATCGACGGCGCGGCTGATCGGCTGGAAGAACCCGCTTGGCAAGCGGCTACGCTATCCCGGGAACGACGATCAGACCTTTACCGTGGTGGGCGTGGTGAAGGATTTCAATTTCCAGTCATTGCGGGATACGGTTGCGCCGTTCGCGCTTTTTCACACCAGCAGCAAGACTTATAAGCCGATGTTGAATTTTATCGTTGCCAGCGTGGACTCCCGGCAGACTTCCGCGGTCCTGCAGCAGGCCGGGAATATCTGGAAACAATGGGCGCCCTCGGTACCGTTTGATTATTCCTTTCTCGACAAGGACTATGCGGCCCTGTACCAATCGGAAGAGAAGATGGGCCGGGTCTTTGGCATATTTACCAGTCTTTCGATCATCGTCGCCTGTCTCGGCCTTTTCGGGCTGTCGGTATACACGGCGGAGCGCAGGGTCAAGGAGATTGGTATCCGGAAGATCCTCGGTGCATCCGTCCCCCAGGTGATGGGGCTATTGTCCATGGAGTTTCTGAAGCTGGTAGGGCTCTCCGTGGTGATCGCCTTCCCGCTGGCCGGTTGGGCGATGTCCCGATGGCTGATGGATTTCGCGTATCGCACGCCGATGAGCGTCTGGCTTTTTGTTGCGGCAGGGGTGCTTGCGCTGGCCATCGCCCTTCTGACCGTGAGCGGGCAGGCGTTGAAGGCGGCGGTGCGGAATCCCGCGCGGTCGCTCCGATCTGAATAGATCCGCGGCCATTCCGACACGCCTAAGCGGCCATTCCGACGCCTATCCTGATCCGAGCTGAACCCATCATTTCCGCGGAAGCGTGAAACTTGCTCTTTCCAGGAATTCCTGTAAGGCGAACTTATAGCGGGCAGCGGCATCGCGGGAGATGGATTCCCAGTGTTTGGGGGCATCTTCGGGTGGGGTCTTACCATCAAGGATAAGCGCCAGGATGTCCATATGATAATGCCAGCCGGTAGCTGCGCCCTGGAGTTGGGAATCTATTACGGCGCTGTGCGTAAAGATGAGCTTGCAGCGGCCGGCGTCTTCGGTGAGGAGTTCCCAGCGGACGACGGTGCCCTGGTGCCATTCGTATTCGAGTACGCGGTTCTCCTTCCATTGCAGGATCTTTCCGCCCATGGTGCCACCGGTGAGTTGCAGGGAAATGGTGTCGGATTTGATGGTGACGGGCGCGAGCCATTTGGCCAATTGACCGGGTTCGGTCAGGGCCTTCCAAACGGTTGGTACGGGATGATCGAGGAGGCGTTCGAAGCGAACGCCAAAGCTGTCGCCCTTGCGGAAGAAGGTTCCGTCCTTATGGGAGAGCGTAAAGTTTTTTTCCGGCATAACAAAAGAGTTTGATTAATATGAAACCTTTTCGTTGCAAATATAGGGAACCTTTCGGTTGCACAAAATTTTTTTGGGGAGGGGGTTGGAGGACGGGCGGCGCGGGTTTGGCGGCCAGGCGAGGTTTGGGCTGGGGGCAGGCGGCGAATTGGCAAAAAAACAAAAGCGGGTGGGAAATTCCCGCCCGCTGATTCACTGGGTAAGATCGTAATGGTGGTTACGGTACTTGATCGATTACATCTTTGACGCCATTTTTTCGCATTTCTGCGCTTCATCAAGATGATGACGCAAAGTGTGCAGCGTGTTGTCAGCGAAAGATCGAATGTCGGCATCAGAGCCATTCTTCGATTCGTCTTCAAAGGAACTGATAACTTTTTTATGATCGTCGACCATCATTTTAAAATAGGCCTTGTCGAAGTCCTTGCCGGTCTTCTTCTGGAGATCGGCGAGGGCCTGCTGCGAGTCGGTCGAAAGATCGGCCGGCAGCGTGAGGTTCTTTTTTGCAGCGATGGTCTTGAGGGTATCGGCGGCCGCGGTGTGATCCTTTATCATCATGGCGGCATATTTCTTTACATCGGCACTGGTTCCCTGTTGCTGCGCCAGCTTTGCGGCCTGGATCTCGGTCATCCCGGCATTGGCCGTGTTGACGGCGAAGTCCTGATCGGCTTTGGATACGGTGGCGGGAACGGAGGACATTTTTGCAGCGCCGGAGGTATCTGTTCCGGTGGAATCCATCTTTGTCACGTTGGAGTCTTTTGCGGCTTGGGTGCTGTCGGAGCTATTACTGCCACAACTGATGCTAAAGAAGGCCGTGCAGAGTCCAATAACGAGGTACGAGGAAACGTTTTTCATAATCGGCTATTTTTCAGTTTAAAAATCTTACCGATTAAGATTCAATTGTTATGCCACCGGGGAGAGGCGGGGTAACTGGGCGTCGGCGAGGTAGTAGGGTTTGTAACCGGGGCGGGTGTTGTACATCCAGGTGTGTAATTGATTTTTCAGGTCGCGCCACCAGCCGGCGTGGATCGAGGAGGCGGAATTGTCGAAATAGTCCGCCTTCAGCATCTGTACGCGGATGAGCACGAGGTTGTTTCCCCCATTGCTCTCCGTTTGTTCGCGGATGTCTTCGTGCACCAGGCCATTGATCTCTTCAGGATCGGTGACGATAAACGCCTTCCCCGCGACGTGGAGGAAGTACTCTTTCCCTTTCTTAAAGAACTCGAGCCGAACAGGGAATTCCCTGTCGAATTCGTTTAAAGCCTGCTGGGGACGGGGGACAAAAAACCACATCTGTCCCAATTCATCCACTTTTATCACTGACACGACGGTTGTTGCGATCCTTAGCAGGGAGGTGTTTTGGCTAAAGAACAGGGCGTTTTTCAGGTCCTGTATTTTTTGCTGCAGAAATTGCAGATCGGATTGAGGCAACATAGAGTAATCATTTTAAACGGAGATTTTTCAAATTCAATACCATTGTCGCGGAGACCTGTGAACAGCGGGTGGATAGTATGGGATGAGTTCATTATCAAGGGAAATCGCTTTTTACAGCGGTCGCCGGTCGTTGGGCAGCATGAGGAAAAAAATACCCATGAAAAAAGAGCGGGATGCGTCGTTGGGGCCTGCTGGCATAATTTTTTAATATGTAAAAGCGTCAATAAACCTGAAAGAATAGTCTGGCCCCCGTTTCCACGGGGGCCTTTGTATGCACGAGCGGGCGATCCAGTATTTCAAGCATGGGTAGAGCGATCCCGCCAGAGCTCTTGCATCCGGTGATGGGCTCTTTCGAGCGCCCAGAGCTGGTTCTCGATGAGTTCGTGTAATTCGTTGGGCAGTTGTTCATCGAGGGCCTGATGATAGGCCTTTTCCGTTGCTTCGCCATCCTGGTTCCCTTCCAGCCAATGAAGATAGATCTTCCCGGTGATGGTCGCCTGGGTTACCGGTGCGCCGCCCAGGCGGATGACCCGTGCGTGCAGGTCGTTGACGTAGGACCTGCTCTCAATGGCCATCCGGTAGAAGGCGTCGCGCAGCGCGGGCTCGGGTGTCCGGTCTTCGTGAGCTGCTTTTTCAAAGCCGGCGATACGATCCATATTGATGCGGATAAGATCATTTAATACGTGTAAGGTCTTTTTTCCGCCGGTATGTATTTGCGTTTTCATAGCGAAGTGTTTAGGATTCCCGTTCCGGCTTTTCATCGACGGGAATTTTTCTCCTCGTTTGATCGGGGTCATCATCGATGTTGTTGGTTTTGCCGGGATTGGGTTGATCGTCTTTATCCGGGTTCTCGATGGACGCCTTATGAGGTGTCTTGTGAGGGACCTGCGAGGGATCATGCTGGTCCGGATTCTTTGGTTGTGTGTTGTCTTTTTTCTGTTTCATAACGGATGTTTTGGAAACAGATTAAAAAAATATGCCATCGCCGCCGCAGGGGCGGGGGGATGCCATCGGCGCGAGAGCGGGAGGGGCTGGGAGATGCCTTCGCCGCAGCGGCGGGTGGGGGCGGGGAAAAGTTGCCCGGTGGGGGGCGGGCGGCGCGGTGGGGGCGGGCGGCGCGGTGGAGAGCGGAGGGCGTGGGCGGATCAGAATGGGTAACCGATGGCGAGGTTGAGTACCATATCGGAGATATCGGTGGTGCTTTTGAAGTTCCATTTGGAACCTACCGGCTTCCAGGGTGTGCGGAGGGGAACGGCTACATCGATGCGGAGAACGAGGATGGTGAGGTCGAACCGGAGGCCGGCGCCGGCGCCGACGGCGAAATCGTTGAGGAAGTGGGGGGTGAAGACGGCGCCGGGGCGGCTGGAATCGCCGCGGAGGGTCCACACGTTGCCCCAGTCGGTAAAGATGGCCCAGCGGACGAGGCCGAAGAGCTTTGCGCGGTATTCGACGTTGAACTCCATTTTTACATCCCCGGGTTGATCGGGGATCGTGGGATCCTTGTTGGGATCGCCGGCATAGTAACTGCCGGGGCCGAGTGCACGGGCGCGGAAGGCGCGGATGTCATTTGTTCCCCCGGCGAAGAAGGCCTTTACAAAAGGCAGGATCGTGCTATTGCCGTAGGTGATCCCGACTCCCGCATCGATCCGGGTTGCCAGCATGCTGTATTTGCCGAATTTGAGGTAGTGCCGGAAGTCGGCCTCGAAGCGCATGTATTGTGCGAAGGGGACACCGAAGATCTCTTTCTGTTTGCCGGTCTTGTTGACGTCGGCGCCGGAGAGGATGCCCAGGAGGTTGTTGGAGAAGTCGGCGTTGAAGTTGAACCAGAGATTATTCGGCCGGCGGGCATTGCGCGGATCGAGAACGGAGTTGTAGTTGAAGTTCCAGCTGGGGCCGATGATCAACTGCTTTTGGATGGCGTAGGCCAGATTCTGGACCGTATCGAGTCTTTGCTGATACTCGGGATTAATGTTGGTAGGCCGGACGTAGTTGATGCCCAGGACAGTGATCCCATTCTCCGAGGTGGCCCTGTTCTTAAACTGATAGCCGAAGCTGGCATGGGACGAGGTGAGGGTGTATTGAGAGCTTTGCTCGAAGACGTCATATCCTGCTCCGATCCGGGTTTGGGGAACGAATTTGCCGCTGGTGTTGAGATCGAACGGCGCTACGATGCGGGGAATATAGAGGTTCAGGTCGATGCCTGCACGGCGGGTGAAGACTACCTTCCTGGCGCCTGTGTTGGGGTCCTTGCTGACGGTCTGCCCTGCCAGGCCGCCATATACTTTTGCGGAGAGCAATTCTGCGCCGCGAAAGAGATTGCGGTGCCGCCAGGTGACCGAGACTTCGGTACCGGTCGTGTTATCGCTGCGAGTGAGGGCCGTGACCTCGAATTTGAGCGATTTCTTTTGCGAGGGGGTCAGATAGTAATAGACATCGAGCTTGTTATTGGTATCGGCTGCTGAGGCGGGCTCGAAGCGGGCCTTTACGAACTGAAAGACACCGAGGCTGACGAGGCGGCTGAGGGAGGTGTTATGATCATCCACCCTGTAGATATCGCCGGGTTTGATCACGAGGGTCTTGCGGAAGACGTTGGGTTTGAGATAGTGGGCGGTATCGATGATGCGATAGCCTTCGGGGGTGGTATATGCATGATTCCGGTTGGTGTCCGACTTGTTATCATAGTGGGCGTAAACGGTGACGTTATTGATGCGATAGACTGCCCGGGCCGGATCGGGCATTTCTTCTTTCAGGCGCATGAACATATCCACCTCGTGGTTTCCGACGGCCGTGTCCAGGTCGACGACGAGATGGTCGGGATTGAAATAATAGAAGCCCCGGTTCTTGAGCCGGTCGTCGATGCGGATGCGTTCCTCTTTTATCGTCTCCAGATCGTAGAAGGCGCCTTTTTTCAACAGGGAGCGGCGCTGCAGGGTATCGATCCGGTTGCTGACCTCATCGGAATCATCGGGATAGTTGATGTTGCGGATCGTATAACGTGGACCAACCTCTGCGGTATAGGTGGCGGTCAGGTGTTTATCCTTTACGAAGGTGGTGACGATGACGGTGTCGTGGAAAAAACCTTTGTTCTCGAGGTGGCTTTGCAGCACATCGGCGTTGTTGCGAAGGATGGCGGGGGAAGCCAGAACAGGGGGCTCCCCTACCTTGAATTTCAACCAGTGTTTGAGGCCCCTGGTCTTTTTCGTCGGGCCGACAATGTTATAGATCCAGAGTTTGATCCGAACGCCGAGGGTTTTCCCGTTGAGTTTTGGCCGGAGATAGCCTTCCATATCTTCGCGCCATTGGTTTTGCTCTTTCTTTGTCATGGGTACGGAAGACCGGACCTCGGTCTTGTTGGCTGCATAAAGGGCCTGGTTGCCTGTCAAATATTTCGATTCGTGGCAGGAGGTGAGGCCGGCCAGTAACAATCCCAGGGGAAAGAAGATCTTCATCATGCGTTGAAAGCGGGTCATCATTGCGCGGAATTACTGGATTTTGATGTTTTTCTTTCGCCTATCGTTTCGCCCTTTGCCCGATGCCATATCTCTTTGAACTTGTCGTAGTCAAAGGTAATGACGAAGCCCACGCCTGTTTCCACCACCTGTCCCAGTATTACTGCCTGGTATTGATTCTGGCGATAGGCCCGGAGCACGTAGCGGCCGTCGCGCGAGAGCTTATAGTCCACACCTACGTTACCCGCCAGGTTGGAAGGAGCCTGGTTTGGCGCGCCGGTGCCCACGACGTCGAAGTTGCTGCCCACGCTGACCCGGAGCCGTTCGTCCATCAGTTGTTTGGAAAGGGTGACGCCCAGTTCGGTGTAGTCTATCTCCTGGCCGGTACTGAAGTCCTGTTGATTGTTGAGGTCGAAGTGAATATCGACGCCTTTGATGAGGCTTGCGGCGAGCTGGTCCATCTGGCTGGTGAGGATCTGGCTGGCGCTCGAGAATGCGAGGTTGCCGAGGCTGGCGCCGCCGCCTTCTTTGGAGGCCAGGGGGTCCTCCCCTACAAAGCGGCCGAGCAGCAGGAGGGCGAAGACCTGTTTATTCATCTCCGACTGCTGGGTGCGGAGTTGTGTCAGTCGCAGATCGACGTCGGGCCAAAGGGACAGAATGTTGGTGGGCAGGGAAATATCAAATGTGATAGTGGGCTTCAGCAATTCCCCGTTCATTTTCAAGGTGACGAGAAAGGGAAGCTTTTGCCGGTATTTATTTTGAATGGTGGGGTCCGCGTCAATGCCGTGGCCGATCTCGTTAGCGACAAGGTCGATGGAAGGGGTCTGGGCGGTATACGAGGCCGTGAGATTGACGGTCGCCGTGGTGGGATCCCCTGTCCAGGTGATGATACTATTCCGATCGATCGCGAACTTGCGTTTCAGTAAATTAAAGGACAGGCTATAAAAGCCGCCATTGACCTCATAGGAGCCGGTGAGATCCATCTTACCGCTTTTCTCCAGTTGGAAGACGAGGTTGCTCCGGCCGCGGACGTTGAGGGCGTCCCCGCTTCGCGGGTCGATGACGACGTTGAAGACGGCGCTGGTATCGCTCAGCAGGTTCAGGCTCACGTCGAGGCCTTTTATTTCTTTGTTTCTATGCAGGGCGATCGCTTTTTTATCGACGAGGGTATCCCCGGTGTGGTGGTTGACGAAGCGGACGACGCCTAGGCGATCGCCCACTTCGGGGTCATTGCCGGGCAGGACGTAGTAGAAATTGGTGCGTTTGTTGAAGCGGATGGCCCCATCCACTTTTGGGGCGTCCATTTTGCCTTCGAGGTTGATGGCCGCGTCGAGGTTAAGCTGGCCATAGAACTGCCGGGAACTGTTCTCGGGCGCGTTGACGAGCCGGAAGTTCTGGGCGTTGAGGGAGATATCAAAGGCAAAGCTGTGGTAGTCCTTTGTAAAGACGTTGCCATCGAGGACCAGTTTGTTGCCCGCGGAGTCGCGGAGTTCGAACTGGCTGAAGTTGAAACCGTCCTCGTCGAAGGCGATCCGGTCTTTTGAGACGTCGAGGGGTTCGCCGGAGATCGTCGGCGTGATCACGCTGCTGTCGAAGTAAAGATTTCCCCGGACATTGGGCTTGTCCATCGTCCCGCTGATGTCAAATTTCCCGGTTAGATAACCTTTCATGCCGTCGATGTATCCTTCGGCGGAATGGGAAAAGGCGGCCAGGTTGATCTGTTTGAGATCGAGTTTGAGGTCCATTTTGCTTTCCCCCGTATAATAGTCGCCGGTGACGGCGATGTCGTTGTTCTTTCCTTTTAGGCCGATGTCGGCGGAGAAGGCGTTGGCTTTTTCGTTGTTGACCTTTACGGTCAGGTCGCCGAGGGTATCGATCTTATAGGCGAGGTTGCGGATGAGGAGGTCGGAGGTGAATATGGGGTTGGTGGTCAGGTTCTTTACTTCGGCCTTGCCGTTGAGGATACCATCCACGATGACGGAGTCCTGGTTGGCGAGGCGGCTGATGGTGCTGAGCCGGAAGTTGCCGAAGCGGACGTCGAGGGGGGCGGCGCCGGTGGCGCCGTTGGTATTGAAGGAAAGGGAGTCCGAATCGTTGCTGATGGTGAAGTGGTGAGCGATGAGACCGCTGGAATCGTATAGGATGAAATTATCGCGGCTTACCTCCCACTGATCGTAGTTGAGCAGCAGGCTGTCGGGGTTGAATTTGAATTTAAGTGCGCTGTTCGCTTCGTCGAGCATTCCGGCAAGGCGATAGCGGTCCTTGCCTTTCTGGTCTTTTAGGAGGAGGGTTGTCGTGAGACGGTTGTCCTGCAGTGCGCCGGAGACCGATGTTTTATACAGGAGGATTCCGCTGCCGTGGCCATCGGCCATGGTGACGGCATAGCGCAGACTGCTGTCGGCCGTGCCGGCGGCGATATCGATCTCATGAAGGAACTGGGTGCCGTAGACGATGCGCGGAGCTTTGAGGCCGAGGTGGAGATCGTTGTGTTCGCTGTTGAAGCTGAGGCGGCCGCCGACGGTGTCGGTGCCCCGCAGTGTTGGAAGGAGGGCCAATACAAGGGGTGATGGGCGAAGATGGATATCCATCGTCCAGTCCTGTGCCGTGAAGGCGGTGTCTTTAAATCCTTTGAGCTGAAAATAATGGTCGATCGTGTGTTCGACGGCGGTAGCGGTTTCGGTGACCTTGTACCGGCCTTTCCAGTCGATGTCGGCCATTTCCGAATGCAATTGGATGTCCTGGATATCCGCCTGCCGGGTAGCGATGAGCGCGATGCTGTCGGTGGCGATGTGCCGGGCGCCTTGCAGGAGGTCGAGGCCGGTGATTGTCAGATCACCCTGGAGCGAGTCGGGGTTGGTGTCGGCGAAATCGGCGACGAGGTGACCTTTTAGCTGGAGGGTATCTTTTACCAGGTGGAGCGCGTGGAGATCGACGGTATCGATATTCCAGTCGAGCTTTAGGGCGGGGAACTTCTTTGCGAGATCGGCAGAAGCCTGGAGTTCGAAGTGAACGGCTGTGTTGTTGATGGCGCTATGGAGGACCGCCTGCTGGTTGGCGATGTTACCGTCGAGGACCAGGTCATGATAGGTGTACTGCTTATAGGTGGCGGCCTTGATGTTGCCGGAGAATTTCGAGTTGGCGCTGTGGAGGTCGAGGCCCGTGCCTTTTATATGAAAATCGGCGGTGACGGCGCCCCATTGTGCGCTGTCCTGCAGGATGGTCCCGAGTTGCAGGGCTTTTGTCTGGAGGTTGAGATCATAGGTGGCGGCCGTCGTCGAGCGGAAATTGCCGGCTGTGCCTTTGAGGATGATATTTCCCGAGGTCGTGTTGAGCAGGAGGTCGGAGGTGATGTCGTCCCTACTTCCCGTGAGATGGCCATGCAGGTCGAAATGCGCCGGGATGGTGATGTTCGACGGCAGGGTGTTTTTGGGGACGAGGGCGAGGAGTGCTGCGCGGCTGCCGGAGAGATTGCGGATCCGGAGGTCGGCGCGGAGGCGGCGGTTGTCCATCGGGTGGAGCAACTGGCCGGCGATATCGACCTTCAAATCTTTTATCCCGCTGAACTGGATCGTTTGGATGGTCAGGTTGTCGAGAGTGCCGCGGATGGCCGTGTTGATCTGCCAGGTATCGGCGGGATGACTGAAGACGGGTTGGCTGGCGAGGAAGGGGGCGAAGACCAGGATATCCTTCAACTGGACATGGCTGTTTGGGAGATCGAGGGTGATGTGGGTACGGGCGGGGTGCGTGGTGATCGCGGCGATGGAATCGTATTGCAGGGTGGCGGACCGCTGCAGGAGGGTGCCGGGGGTTCTTAGCAGGAGATCGTCGAGGACGGTTTTATGATCGGTATACAGGAAGCGGGTTTGGAGCTGGTCGAGGCGAAAACCGGATCTTTCAGTGAATTGTCCTTTTGTTATATGGCCGCTGATGGCGTCGGCGCTATAGGTCAGGTCATCGCCCTGGAGGGTGAGCCGGTTTGCCAGCAGGTGGAAATAATCCATCCCCTTTTTCTGGTGGGGTTTGCTGTTGTCGTCGAAGGAGACATCGGCGCTGTCGAGTTGGAGATGATGGGCGCGAAAGATGAGCTTATCGAGATCGAGATCCAGTTTTTCGGTGGAGAGGGCATTGAAGCGGGCGGTGGTGATCAGCTTTGATCGGGAGTTTTGATAATAGAGGGTGGTGTTGGCGAAATCGGCGTGGGCGACCGCATAGAGTTGTTTACCGGGGTCGAGGGTGCGCATGTCGGTTTTGCTGTGGCCGATGTTCAGCGATGCGGCGTTGCCGGTAAGGGTGTCGGCGTATACGAAACGGATATTGTCGAGGAGCAGGGTATTCATCCCGATGTGAAAGGGGGTGGACGTTGTCGTATCGGGGGGCCCGGGATGGGGGTTTGTGAAGGCGTCAATGATGAACTGGTAGTTGAAAGTAGTGTCCGTCGGGGAACGGCGGAGGATATTGGCGGTGATGTCCCTGAGCTGGATCTCCTGGATATCGAGGTTGTTATGGAGCAGGCCGAGCATGCGGAGCCTTACCTTGACGAGGCCGGCGGCAAGGAGGGTGTCCTTGTTGCGGTCCGGGATGTAGATATCCTCCAGGGCAACCGAGCGGAAGAGATTGATATTCAGGTGGCCGATCCTTACGGGGACCTTTAGTTTCCGGGAGAGATAGGTCTCCGCTTTACCGCGGGCGAAATTTTGGACGAAGGGGGTTTGAACCAGGAAAAAGATGAGCAGGATGATGATAATCAGCGTTAAGAGCGTCTTTACGAGGATGCGCACCAGCCGGCGGGGCAGTGATCTGCGAGGCGGACGGTCGGATGGTTGTTTGCGCATAAATTACAATTCTATGTAATATAAGTTAGGTTATACAAGTATCATGACAAAATTTAGTCCAATCCTGTGTATTGGCTTAGAGAACATATTGTCATTCAACGAATTTGTTCCCATTTTTCCCCAAACGCGTCGTAATTTTTCTACAGGGTGGTTGGGGAATAACGAGTTTCCCGCTTCAATACAGGCTGTTATGATTCTGGCAGTCCGTTTGTCCTACCGAACGCACAAAATCGGATAACATGCTGAAGCAAGTACAGACGCAAAAACAACAGCACACTATCCTGCCGCAGCAGATCGAGCTGTTGAATCTTTTCCACCTTAACACCCTGGAATTACAGCAACGGATACAGGACGAGCTCACGGAGAATCCTGCGTTGGAGGAGCTGGGATCGGGGGACGAGGACGGGACGGACAAGTTCTCGAAGGAGACGGTGCAGGATTTTCAGGGTTGGGAGGAGTACGCGTACGACGATATTCCCGATTATAAGACCGAGTACAACAACTATATCAATACGGAGAAGGTCCCGGAGAAACCGATAGCCGAGGTGCCGGATTTCCGGGATGAGTTAAAGAAGCAATGCCGCTTCCTGGAGGTGGCGGAGGAGAAGCACGAGCTTTTTGATTTTTTGATCGATTCATTGAATGAGAATGGCTTTCTGGAGCAGGACCTGGAGGAGTTGGCTTCGGAGATCTCCTTTAAGAAGAAGGTATGGATCGAGCCGGAGGAGCTGGAGGAGGTGTTGAAGCTGATGCGGGAGTTGGAGCCCTTTGGCGCCGGCTGCCGGTCGGTGCAGGAGTACATGCTGTTGCAGTTGAAGCGGATGAATGTGAAGCGACCGGATGTGCGGATGGCGATCTGTCTGCTGGAGGAACATTTCCATGACCTGCGGAGCTGCAACCTGGAAAAGCTGCGGCGGCAGTTGGGGCTGGAGGATGACGAGATCCGCATCGTGCTGAACCTGCTGGCGCATCTGAGTACCCGGCCGTTCAATCCCGAGAGCAGTACGATGCAGGCCAATCCGTCGATCCTGCCGGATTTTGTGGTGCTGGAAGAAGGGGATACCCTCGAGCTGGCTTTGTATCGTCAGCGGAGCAGCAATCTGCATATCAGCCAGTCCTGGGTGGAAATGGTGCAGCAGGCTTCGCAGAATTCCAATACGGACAAATCGACCAAACAATATCTGCGCAGCAAGTTATCTTCCGCGCAATGGTTCATCAATGCGATCCAGCAGCGGGAGAACAATATGCTGAAGATCATGCGGGCCATTCTGGATATGCAATATGATTATTTTAAGTATGGAGATATCCTGATGCTGAAGCCGATGAAGCTGAAGGATATTGCCGACCGGGTAAAGGTGGATATTTCAACGGTGAGCCGGCTTACCTGTAATAAATATGCGGAGACCCCGTTTGGGACGGTGCTTTTGAAGGATCTTTTTACGGAGGGTATCGTCAACCAGGAGGGGAATAATATCAGCAATAAAGTCATTCAGAATATCATCGGGGAAGTTATCGAGGCGGAGGACAAGAAGGCGCCTTATACGGACCGGCAGTTGGTGACGATCCTTGCGGAGAGGGGCTATTCGATCGCGCGGCGGACGGTGGCGAAGTACCGGGAGTTGATGAATATCCCGGTGGCGCAGGTGAGAGGATTGTGGAACTGAAAAAAAGCCCCGCTGACGCGGGACTTTTTTTTAGAAGCCTTAGAAGCCGAAGCCCAGATAGAATGAAAATCCGGCGTTCTTCTGACCCTTTGTGAGGTCGCCGCTTGCGCTACCGGACTTGCCGATCTCCGAGAGCCCGTAGTTGTAACGGGCGCCGATGGTAAAGTTCTCGATGTCGAAGGCTGCACCGCCTGCGAGACCGAAGTCCCAGCGGTTGAAGTCGCCGGTATTGAGCTCAGTGGCGCCTTGCAGGTTGCCGTTGTCATCGACGTTCTTGATGTTTGCGTTTACCAGGTAGGCCGCATAGCCGCCTGCGTGCAGACTGAAGTTAGGAGCGATGTTTACGACTGCCAGCAGCGGGAGTTGGACATACCCGAGGTTAAAGCGATATTCGCCGGAGCCCTGGATGAAATTGCTGTAGTCCGACTTTGCGCCTTTCAGACTGTAGAGCAATTCGGGTTGGATGGAGAAACCGCGCGTCAGGGGGAGTTTGGCAAAGACCCCGGCATCGAAGCCGGGTTTCATGTGGCTGGTAGAGACATCGCTGCTATAGAGCGTTGTCAGATCAAATCCGCCTTTTATCCCGAACTTTGCTTTCAGATTTGATTCGGCGGAGGTTTGCTGTTCCTGGCCGAACAGGGTGGTCGCCAGCAGCAGGGCGGCGCCCAATGTGAGGATGCGAAGATCCAGTACCAATAGCTTGCTTTTCATAAATTACGTTTTGGGCATGGGTTCAATTGTTGTGCCCGGCTGGCATGATTTTGTTCGATATTTTTTAAAACACCTTTATTATGAGATCGATCTGGACAGGGGCGATCGGCTTTGGGCTGGTGAATATCCCCATCAAAATGTACAGCGCCACACAAGGCAGCGAGCTTGACCTGGATATGCTTGACAAGAAGGATCATTCGAATATCCGGTTCAAGCGGGTGAATGAGAATACGGGTAAGGAGGTGGCCTGGGAGAATATTGTGAAAGGGTACAAACTCGATGGCCGGTATGTGGTGCTGACGGACGAGGATTTTCAGAAGGCGAGTCCCGAGAAGAGTAAGACGGTCGCGATCGAAGAGTTCGTCAAGGAGACGGAGATCGACGGGATCTATTATGAGACGCCGTATTATCTGGAGCCGGAGAAGTCGGGGGCGAGGGCATATGTGTTGTTGAGGGATGCGCTCCACAAAACGGGGATGGTGGGGTTTGGAAGTTTTGTGATGCGGAACAAGGAGGGGCTTTGTCTGATCAAGCCGATGGAGGACATCCTTGTGCTGAACCGTATCCGGTGGGCGCAGGAGATCCGGCCGACCGATGAGCTGAAGGTACCCGGTGCGGCGCCGAAGCCGGCGGAGATGAAGATGGCGTTGGAGCTCATCAAGCAGTTGTCGGGGCCGTTCGATCTCTCGAAATACAAGGACACGTATAGCGATGAGTTGATGAAGCTGATCAAGGCGAAGGCCAAGGGGAAGGCGCCGAAGACTACCTTGCGGGTGGTGCACAAGGCGAAGAGTACCGATCTGCTGGGGCAGCTGAAGGCGTCGCTGGGAGGGAAGAAGAAAGCGAGTTAGCGGAAGCTTTGCGCGGAGTCAGTCGGAGCCGAGGGAGCCGTCGATCTCCCGGGATTCGCGCTTGATGATGAAGACGGCGGTGTCCGATGGGCGGACGCCGTAGCCGGCGATGTTTGCGTAGGCCTTTGTGAATTCGGCGCCATAGTATAAGATGATGCTGGAGTAGTAGACCCAGGTGAGGATGACGATGATGGAGGCGGCGGCGCCATAGAGCACGCCAATGTTGGAGTTTCCCAGATAGAAACCGATGAGCAATTTCCCCAATATGAAGAGGGCGCCGGTAAAAACCGCCCCGATGAACGCATCTTTCCAGCGAAGGATGGCGTCGGGCAGGATGCGGAAGATGATCATGAACAGCAGGATGACCGCGCCGAGACCGAGGACCAGGTTTATCCCATAAAAAACATAGACGGTGAGGTGTGAGAAATATCTTTTCAGATGGTCGCTGAGCAGATCCATCAGGGAATTGACGACGAGTGCGACCATCGAGATAAAGCCGAAGGCGATGATGAGGGAGAAGGACAGGAGGCGGTTGATGAGCAATTTCAGCCAGCCTTTTTTTGGTTTTGCGAGGATGGACCACATATAGTTGATCGATCCCTGAATCTCGGCGAAGACGCCGGTGGCGCCGATGACCAGGATGATGCCGCCGATGACGGCGCCGGCGACGGTGTGGTGGCTGTGTTGGATATTCTTTATGATATCCTGGATCTGGAGGGCGGCGTTTGTGCCTACGAGGTCTTTTATCTGGGCATAGAGCTGTCCTTCGACGGCCTGCCGGCCCCAGAAGATGCCGGTGAGAGAGATGACGACGATGAGCATGGGGCCGATAGAAAAGATCATGGAATAGGACAAAGAGGCTGCGAGTTTGAAGCCATTGTCGTTGTTAAAGTCGACAGCGGCCGTTTTCATCGCTTTCCAGACGGCCGAGAATTTAAAAGGTTTCTTCATTTTTTGTAGAGTTTATTCCCCATTTTGATGGCCTGAAAGCATTTTTTCGGATTTTTTGCTTATCCCGAAAAATTGGCAAGCATTTTTCACTAGTACTAACAGACAAAATTATTCCTTACTACTAAAAATTATGTTATGAGCGGCTTACTTTATTTAATAGCTGTGATATTGATCATAGGTTGGCTTTTGGGTGTATTTGTATACAGCGTAGGCGGCCTGATCCATGTATTAATTGTATTGGCAGTTATATCGCTGATCCTGGGTATCATCAGGAGAGCGTGACCGGTTTGTTTCGGGGTAAAGGGCCGTTATTGGCCCGTAAAGGCCGGTCGAAAGACCGGCTCTTTTTTACAATTTAATCGAAACTTATGAACGAGCTCAAATTTGCCTCCCCGCTGCGAAGCGCCGCCATTCTGATCATCCTGGTCATCTGTTTTGTCATCCTGTCCTGGGCGGCGGATGTGATCGTCCCCTTGCTTTTTGCGATCATTTTTTCGAGTATGCTGTTCCCGTTGTGCTATCAGCTGGAGAAATGGGGTTGTCATAAGGGGGTAGCGGCTTTTCTTTCGGTGTTGGCGGCGGGTATCGTCACGGCCTTATTCCTTGGGGTCGTGCTCATGCAGGTGATGCACCTGGTGGGGCAAACGCCACAGTTTGTCGCGAAGCTGACGACGCTGCTGGACAAGGTGGAAACCGTGGTCGCGCAGCGCATTCATATCGGAAAATCGACGCAGGCCGACCATGTGCATATGTTGCTGAACAAGGCGCTGGACAACAGCAGTGCTTATTTTTCCTCTACGATGTCGTTTACGACCAATATTGTCTCTTCCTTTCTGCTGGTGCTGCTGTTCAGCTTTTTTTTATTGTATCTGCGGGTCTTTTTCCTGGAATTCTTTTATAAGGTGTTTCATTCTTCGGACAAGCTGTTGATCGACGATACGATGCAGAAGATCTATGTGGTGATCCAGAACTACCTGTTGGGTCTGCTGAAGGTGATCGCGATCATCGGTACGTTGAATTCGGTGGGGCTGTGGGCATTGGGGATCGAGTCGCCCCTGTTCTTTGGATTTCTGGGCGGGATGCTGGTGATCATCCCCTATATCGGGATCCTGATCGGGGCGGCATTACCGGTGATCGTGGCGCTGGTGACGAAGGACTCGTACTGGTATGCCGGCGGGGTGCTGGGGGTGTTCCTGTTTGTGCATATCCTGGAGGGTAATGTGATCACGCCGTATGTGGTCGGGTCCAAGGTGAGCATCAACCCGTTGGTGGCGGTATTCTCGCTGTTGCTTTTTGGGAAGCTTTGGGGGTTATCGGGATTGATCCTGGCGTTGCCGGTCACGGCCATCTGCAAGATCATCTTCGATCTTTTGCCGGGCTTTAAGGCGGTGGGATTTTTGTTGGGCAAGCCTCAAAAATATCATTTCAAGCGCTATTCCATTTTGCATGCGAAGCTGAAGAGCCGGCAGGCGGCAGGGGGCCCTGAGGGAACGGTGGGGTCTCAGGTCGCCGAAGAGGAAGGAGAGGTGACGAGCGCCGGGGTGGAGATGTAATTCTTCAGGATACGGGTGAGCGTTTGTTCGTCGTCGTCGCTGTTATTCTCCCCGATATACTTTATCAGGCTATTTTCCTCATAGAGCCTTAAGAGGCCGGGGTGTACGTAGTATTTTTTGCATACGGCCCGGCTGTTCCCCAATTCTTTGCTGACGGCATCGAGCACGCCGGCGACGTTTTTCCGGCATTCGGCGACCGTGGCCGCCTCGCCGATGGCTTTTAGTTGTTGCAGGGCGTGGAGTGAGCCGGCCCAGGTGCGAAAATCTTTTGCGGTGAAGTCCATGCCGGCGGCCTCCTTTATGTAGTGGTTGATCATTCCCGAGTCGATGCTGTGGTGGTTGCCGGCTTCGTCATAATACTGGAAGAGTTCGCGGCCGGGGATCTCGCGGCATTGGCCGAGGGTGCGGGCGAGGCGTTTATTCTTTAAGGTGATATTGTGTTTTACCCCTTTTTTGCCGGTAAAGGAAAACGCGATCCGGTCGCCGGAGAGGGAGACGTGTTTGTTGCGGAGCGTGGTGAGGCCGTAGGAGCCGTTTGCTTTTTCGTATTCGTTGTTGCCGACCCGGATATAGGTTTTTTCCATCAGGCTGAGGACGGTGGCCAGGACTTTTTCGCGGGTGAGCTCTTTTCGGCGGAGATCGGCTTCGATCTTTTCGCGGATGGTGGGGAGGGCCTTGGCGAATTCGTAGAGCCGGTGGAATTTGGTTTCGTTGCGAAGGGTGTTCCAAAGCGCGTGGTAGCGGTATTGTTTGCGGCGGCGGAGGTCGAGGCCGGTGGCCTGGATATGTCCGGTGGGTATGGGGCAGATCCAGACGGCAGTCCAGGACGGCGGGATGACGAGGCCGCGGATGCGTTGGATCACGGTTTTGTCGGTGATGGTCTTGCCCTGGAGGGCGTAGGTGTAGCCTTTACCGTGTTTTGTCCGGGTGATGCCGGGCGACCGGTCGGTGACATAGACCAGGCTGGCGGCTTCCGCGGCCTGTTCGTGATCATGGTCGACGCGAAGGAACTGTTTATGGGAGAGCGATACCGGTGGTATTGGGGCAGCCATTTTATTTCTTTTTAAAAAAGCCGCCCCGGTGAACCGGGGCGGCGTCCATTAACCTAAACCTCTATCGCACAAAAGATTTTCCATTTAGTTCAAGCAGAAAATGTTGTGCCAGGGGGGCGTTGGCATGGGCGGAGGGTAAAGTGTAGAACTTTTGGCCTAATGCTTGCGCTTTATGGGTCAAGAATTCACCTATGCCCGGACCATTCGATCAATTTCTGGATCAGTTTAACCATTTTCCTGATGTGTTGTGGGATATCATCCTTTTAGGGGTAGCCGTCGTCACCGGGCTAATCCTGAAGTTCCTGCTGGCGCTGATGCTAAAGCGGAAACCGAAGGGCGGGCAACCGGTTTTTTCGGTTACCCGCAGTATCCTTGCCCGGCTTGGCAAGCCCTTCAGCCTGTTCCTGCCCTTGCTGACGCTAAACTTTTTGCTGCCGCTGATGAAGATGAGGCCGAGGGTGGAGTCGTTTATAGATCGGTCTGTCGGCATCCTGCTTACTGTTGCGTTTGCCAATGTGCTGATCGCGGTGGTGAAGGTTTTTGAGGACTATGCCTATCATACTTTCGATATCCAGAAGGCGGACAACCTGAAGGAGCGAAAGATCCGGACGCAGCTGCAATTTATCCGGCGGTTGGCGATCAGTCTGATCCTGATTGTTGCGGCATGTTTTATCCTGCTCAGTTTTAACAATCTGCGGAAGCTGGGGACGGGTTTGCTGACGGGTGTGGGCGTTGGGGGGATCATCATCGGTTTTGCGGCGCAGAAGTCGCTTGGGAATCTGCTGGCGGGGTTTCAGATCGCTTTTACCCAACCCCTGCGGATCGATGATGTCCTGGTGGTGGAGGGTGAGTGGGGACGGGTGGAGGAGATCACGCTTACCTATGTGGTGTTGAACATCTGGGATCAGCGGCGGCTGATCCTGCCGATCAACTATTTTGTGGAGAAGCCCTTTCAGAACTGGACGAGGAACACGGCGGATATCATCGGGACTGTCTTTCTCTACCTGGACTATTCGGTTTCGCTGGATGGGCTTCGCGCGGAGCTGAACCGGTTGCTGGATGCCGATCCGCTTTGGGACAAGCGGGTGAGGGTTATGCAGGTGACCAATACGAGTGAGAAGACGATGGAGGTACGCGCGTTGATGAGCGCCACCAGCAGCGGGAATGCGTTTGATCTGCGGTGTAATGTCCGGGAGGGGTTGATCACTTATCTGCAAAAGAATTATCCCGAGGCTTTCCCGGTGGACAGAGTTGTGCTGAAGCGGACCCCGCCGCCTTCGGCGGCGGGGTCCGGCGCTGTTCCTTATGCGTCGTAGTTGATGTCGCTGTCGTCCTCGTTCTTATCGATACTGTACTCGTTGTTCTCCTCGTCCTCTGCTCCAACATCTTCGTCGGCGTCATCGTCTTCCGCACCGGGGACATCCAGATCGTGACCCGTGACGTTGCGGCCGAAGCTGCCTTCGTTGAGCGGGTCGCCGTCGTCGTCGGTGGTGTCGAGTGCGGCTTCGTTGAGGACCTCGTCCTCGGTGTCCAGCTCACGGTTATCGATATTGGCCAGCACCCTGCGCTCTTCGCGGGATACGTTGCTGCCGGATCCTACGAGGTCGTCGTCCTGATCCAGGATGTCGTCCCCTTCTTCATCTGAGGAGGAGGCGGTCGTGTCAGCCAGTTCGCCTAACCGGAGCGGTTTTATATTTTCCTGTCCTGGGATGTCCTTTACCTCGGGGAGGTCGATCGTCTTTTTGTCTTTCTTTGCCATATCTGATGTTTTAGACGTGTAATTTAGCCCTTTTCGGGGGTTGAACCGGGTTAAAAGAGCAATTTGGGTGCCGGGTTGATTTTTCGGTGTTTATACCAATTATTTGCTAATAGGTTTTAGTAATTATAAATATGGAAAACACCTATCCGTTAGTTGTTAATTTTAAAAAGAGTAAGGTTTATATTTAAAAATCAGTCAATTCGCCATAAATAATAAGGGTTATATTTAGAACTTCCTTACTTTAGCAGTAGGATAAGGTCTAAATTAGAGTCGACTCACTACCCGGCATTTTCATGTCGGGTTTTTTTATTTTGCGGCCTGATAGACCCGCACGTAGTCGATGATCATCGAGCGGGGGAAGATGGAGTCGTCGACGCCTTTCTGGCCGCCCCAGCCGCCGCCGACGGCGATGTTGAGCAGCAGGTGAAAGCGTTGGTCGAAGGGCCATTCGGCGGAGCCTTTGCCGGTGTTTTGGAAGGAGTGGTAGACCTTTCCGTCTACGAGGAAGCGGATCTGGCGGGCGTCCCATTCGACGGCATAGAGATGAAAGGCGGTGTAGGGGTCTTTTATGAACAGGCCCTTTGTCTTTTGGGTATGGATGACGTGGTTGAAGCTTTTGGTGTGGATGCTGCCGAAGATGCTGTCGGGCATGAAGCCGACGTTCTCCATGATATCGATCTCGCCGGAGGCCGGCCAGCCGCCGTATTTCCAGTCGGTGGGGAGCATCCAGATGGCGGGCCAGAGACCGCGGCCGGCGGGCAATTTTGCGCGCACTTCGATGCGGCCGTATAGCCAGTCGCCTTTTCCTTTTGTTACGAGGCGGGCGGAGGTGTAGGGCCGGGCGAGGCGGGTGGTTGCGGTGTTGGTGGAGGTTTGCTGTTTGCGAGTTGTAAGATAGAGGTAGCCGTTGCGGGCGACGGCGTTGGCGGTGTCGGCTTTTGTATAGTATTCGAGTTCGTTGTTGCCCCAGCCGTTGCCGCCGACGTCATAGGACCATTTTGAGGAGTCGGGGAGGCCGGTATAATTGAATTCGTCGGACCAGACGAGTTTGTATGGAGCCTGTGCGTTGGAGGTGAGGGATACGACGAGAAGAAGGGATGTGATGACGAGCGTTCTCATGTTCTTTCGATTTTCAATTGTTTTTTGTCTTTTTCTTTTACTGAGACCTCCATTCCTATCGCTGTGAACTCCATCATAGACTATCAATCGTATTTATAAGAATTTGCAGTGTATTCTTCTTTGGTGCATCCGCCAGCCATTCAGACATCATCCGGGTATTCAATTCCCGGAGTTGGGTTTCATCCATCCGCGAGTTTTCCAATAGCCATTCGATGGCTGCCTTACGGCTTCTGAGGATGAGGCCTGAGGTAGAAATGATCTTATCGGTCAGGGCCTTTTCGGGAAATGCCACGAGGGCGTATTGATCGTCGGAAAGCCGAACGCGGCGTATACCGAAGGAATAATATGGCAGGGGCAGTCTGGTATAGCTAAAGGTGCCGACGGGGGTATTGAATGTCCTGGAGGTTTTGGTTGTCATGGATGCCGTCTCGAATACTCTTTCAGGGATCAATCCATGGTAGGAAAGTGCGGTATCGAGAGAAATATAGCTCGGGCCAAGGATATGATTGGCGAGGAGAAAGGGTTCGGGTCGAGTGGTTTCAAGTGTAGGGCCGGCGATGTAAAGTCCCTTACGGATGGGAGATAGGATCCCCTTGCGTGTCAAATCGTGCATCTTGTCGTTTGGACGCTATATCCCTTTAACAGCGAAACTAAGATCTGATGTGTTAAGGGCTGCGTAGCAAAAGACCGAATCGTTTGGTTAAGATCCATTTGTACAAATGTAAGAAAAATAGGTGCTAATTGGTAAAATAGCGATTATCGTATTAAAAAACAGCATTGATTTGACAAAATAAAATAGGATAATCGGTATTTTTCCGATTATCCTATTAAAAATGAACAGGTTATTGATTATTCCGAATAGGCCAGCGCGCCGGCGGGTTGGAAGTTGAAGTATTGCCGGGCGTTGTAGTAGCAGATGTCGCGGACGACTTTGCCGATCCATTCCAGGTCGTTTGGCAGTTCGCCATTGGTGATCTCTTCGCCGAAGAGGTTGCAGAGGATGCGGCGGAAATATTCGTGGCGGGGAAAGGAAAGGAAGCTGCGGGAGTCGGTGAGCATTCCGACGAAGCGGCTGATGAGGCCCATGTTGGAGAGTGCGTTGATCTGGCGGGTCATGCCGTCCTTTTGGTCGAGGAACCACCAGCCCGAGCCCCATTGTACCTTGCCTGCGATGGAACCGTCGTTGAAGTTGCCGATCATGGTGGCGAACAGTTCGTTATCGGAGGGGTTGAGGTTGTAGAGGATGGTCCTGGCCAGTTTGTCTTCTTTGTCGAGGCGGTCGAGGAAGCGGCCGAGGGCGCGGCCCTGGGAGAAGTCGCCGATGGAATCCCAGCCGGTATCGGGTCCGAGCTTTTGCATCATGCGGCTGTTGTTATTGCGCAGGGCGCCGAGGTGGAATTGCTGGACCCAGCCTTTTTCCCAGTCCCATTCGGCGAAGTGGACGAGCATGGCGGAGCGGAATTTCCGGCGTTCGGTGTCGTTGAGCTCTTTTCCGGCGCGGACTTTATTAAAGATGGCTTCCACTTCCCAGCCGGTGAACTCTTCGACATAGATCTCTTCGAGTCCGTGGTCGCTGACGGTGCAGCCCATGGAGGCGAAGAAGTCGTGGCGGTTCTCGAGCGCGAAGAGATAGTCGTTGAAATTGGAGATGGCGACGTTGGTCACGGCTTCCAGCCTTTTTATATAGCTGTTGAATTTGGCGGGGTCGTCGACGTTCATCGCGTTATCGGGGCGGAAGGCCGGGAGGATCGGGATCTCGAAGCCTTCCTGTCTGAGTTGTGCGTGGAATTCGAGGGTATCGACGGGATCATCCGTGGTGCAGACGGCGCGGACGTTCATCTTGCGCAGGAGGTTGCGGACGGAGTATTCTTTTGTCTGGAGTTTGGCCGAGCAGGTGTCATAGATCTTTTTTGCCGTGCGGCTGGAGAGGATCTCCTGGACGTCGAAATAGCGCTGCAGCTCGAGGTGGGTCCAGTGATACAGCGGGTTGCGGAGTGTATAGGGAACCGTCTCGGACCATTTCTGAAATTTGTCCCAGTCGGGGCGGTCGCCGGTGCAATAGCCTTCGTCCACGCCGTTTGTGCGCATTGCCCGCCATTTATAGTGATCGCCATAGAGCCAGGCCTGGGTCAGGTTTTGAAACTGGTGGTCGGCGGCTATTTGTTGGGGGGGCAGGTGACAGTGGTAGTCGATGACGGGCATCTCCCGGGCATAGTCGTGGTAGAGCCGGCGGGCGGCCTCGGAGTGGAGGAGGAAATTTTCGTCTAAGAAATTCTTCATGATAGATGTCATTTAGTTGGCGCCGTAAGAAGCCACTGGGCCAGATCACGGGCAGCCTTATAATTCTCAAAATCGGCCGGAAGCTTTCTTCCGTCGGTGTATTCGTTATAGAACCAGGGATCGCCGACAGCGAAAACCCTCCCCTTCCCTACCCTTGCGACCGCCATGATATTGTGACCGCCGTCGGTAAACACCGGTTTTGCGGGGCCGCTGAGCGAGAGGGTGCTGAGTTCTTTTATGTAAATTTTCTTAGTATTTCTGAATATTCCATCCTGCCCCGTCATGGTAAAGGCGCCCATTTCGTACTGGCTGCCGGTTACTTTGTGGTAGCAGTCATCCTTGAACTGGATGCCGAAGCGGGATGATAACCTGTTGAAATGGGTGAATTCGCAGTTGGCGGAGTCGTTGGACAGCAGGACGAGGGTGCCGCCGGCCTTTACCCAGTTGGCGATGGCTGTGATATCGGCGTCACTGGGATAATTGGGGGCCGGGGATTCTTTTTCGTTGTCGGGGTCGACGACGATATAGACGGAGGCCTTTGCGAGATTTGCCGCCGTGGGGGCGACCGCGAGGGTATCGAGGCGGGCGCCGAGTTTCTTAAAAATATGTCCCCAGATAGCGTAGCCATTGTTGTCCATTTCGTTCCAGATGTAATGGAAGCGGGTGTTGGCGCCGGTGATGTCTTTGTGGTGTTCGTTGTTGTAGTATTCGTCGAGCAGGACGGTCCTGGCGCCCGGGAGTTTCATTTCCATTTCGTCCGCTGCGAGCAGGAAGGCGCCCACTCCTTTGGGGTCATTGGGCACGACCTTTTCGCTGATATAGTAGGCATAGCTGCCGTCGCGGTTGGGGGATCCGCCGAGTCCGCTGACGCTGACGGTGCCTTCGAGATTGGTCCGGCCGCTGGCGTCGACTTCGAGGAATTTCTTTTGGATGCCCTGCCAGCCCTTTTCGGCGGTCGAGTGATAGATGGCGGGGAGATAGCCTTTCCGGGCGCCTTTAGCCAGGGTATAGACGAACATGCAGCTTGCGGAGGCTTCGGGGTAGTTGCCTTTTTCGTTGGGTTTGTCGAGAATATCCCACCACAAGCCGGTGGCGGGGTCCTGCACTTTCTGGATGGCGGCGGCGTAGCGGATCAGTATCTGCTGGAGCGTTTTGCGGCCGGGGTGGTTGGCGGGGAAGTAGTCGAGCGCGTCGACGAGGGCCATGCCGTACCAGCCCATGGCGCGGGCCCAGAAGTTGGCCGAGTGGCCGGTTTGTTTATCGGCCCATTTTTCCTGTTTCGATTCATCCCAGCCGTGGTAGAGAAGGCCGGTCTTTGTATCGCGGGTGTTGGCTTCGATGGCGGCGAATTGTTTGGTGATATCGTCGAAGACGCTGTCTTCGTGGAAGAGGGATGCATATTCGGCGAAGAATGGCTGGGACATATAGAGGCCGTCGAGCCAGACCTGCCGGGTGTATTTCTTTTTATGCCAGAAGCTGCCCTGCGTAGTGCGGGGTTGTTGCTTTAGCTGTTCGCGGAGGGTCTGTGCCGCTTTATAGTATTGTTTTTGCCCGGTGACGTTGTAGAGCATCAGGAGGATGCGGCCGCAGAGGATGTTGTCGAGATTGTAGTCTTCGAGCTTATAGGTGCGGATGTCCCCCTGTTTGTCGACGAGGCGGTCCATCTGGTGCTGGATATATTTGAAATAGCGGGCGTCGCCGGTGTTGTACCAGAGGCCTTCGAGGCCTTTCCAGACGACGCCTTCGTCATAGGTCCAGCGGATGGCGGTGGAGTCGCCTGTGTCGGGCCAGAGCTGCATCGTGGTGGAGGCCATTTTTTCCGCCGGCGATTGCGCGGTGGCGGCGACGGTGGTGCAGCAGGCGAGGAGGAATATGGTGAGTTGCTTCATATCATTAGTTTTTGGTGGGGTCCCATTTGTCGTGGAAGACCCAGGCGGGGGTGATGGATCGGGCGGTTGGGGCACCGGGGGCGGTGCTGAGATTATCGGCGTACCAGGAGAAGGGCTTGCCCGGCTTTTCACAGCCATAGTAATAGATCCGGCGGCCCCAGCGGATGACATTCTCCGTGGGGACGAGATAGATATCCTGGTCGGCCATGTTGGCGGCGAAGTGGCATCCGATTAGGTAAAATTGGGCGTCGCGGTGATACCGGCCCAGTTTGAAACCGTCGTAGCCGGTGAAGTTGCAGTCCTTCAGGACGGTTTTCGAGTCGGAGTCGGAGGATCCGTCGTGCCAGATGCAGGCCGGGCCGTTATCGGCTTTGAAGGTGCAGTGTTCGGCCCAGGCCCAGCCGCGGGGGCAATAGAAATCGACGCCGCCTTCCATGTAGCAATCTTGGAAATAGAACATACCCGCGGAGACGTTCCAGGGGCTTACGGTGTCCCCGCCATAGGCTTTGAAGATGCAGTTGATGGCTTTTAGGCGGGTGGTCTGAAAACTTCTGAGCGCCATCTGATGGCCTTCGCGGCTGATCGTCTTTTGAGAGTCCACGGAGCAGCGGATGGTATTGGAAGTTTTATTGTCGTAGCCGTAGGTATTTTGGATCGTCAGGTTTTGCAGGGTGATATCGCTGCCGCGGAGGTTGAGGGTGGCGACGCCCCAGTCGCTTTCATGCTCGCAGCGCCAGGCATCGCGGGCAAGGGCGAAGGTGAGAACCGTCTTTTCCCTGTCTTCACCCTCGAGGACGATATTGTTCTTTTCGATGAAGACCTTCTCGTTGTAGACGCCATTCTTCACCAGGATATGCCGGGGGGCGGAAGAATCCTGCGCCAGGCTGTTGATGGCGGCCTGGATGCTGGTGAAATTGCCGTGACCGGAGGCATCGACGACGAGCGTTATGGCGAGAAGTACATTCATATACATAGCAAGTGTACATTGTATGGGGATGACGAAGAAACAATCCGGCATCTTTTTTTCCGCAAACGTTATCGCAAACGTTACCGGAAGTCGATAATCTGTTTTGTTCGGACGCTTTCATAGGCTTTTTCTATTACCCGGATGATCCGGGTTCCCTCTTCGCCCGTGACGGGCAGCGGTGCATTGTTCCGGATGGCTTCGTAGATGCCGTCGAAATAATCCATATAATTCCCTCTTTCCGTGGGGACGCGCTCTCTGACCTCTTTGCCGTCGATCGTGGTGTGTAGGAGTCCCTGTTCGGAGGTGGGTTCCACGCCCCAGTCGTCGCCGACCGGCATGTCTCCAGCGAGGAGGCGGCGTTCCTGGACGTCCGTACGGTTCTTCAGGAAGGTGCCGAGATGGCCATTGATATTATAGGACGGAATGGGTTCGCGAACGAGGTAACTCGATTTGATGCGGCATCTGAAGCCCGGGTAAAAAAGGAGGACTTCCATATAGTCGTCGACCTTTGAGTTATCCCGGATGATAAAAATATCGGCGAAAATGGCGTCGGGATCGCCGAAGAGTTGGAGGGCCTGGTCGATCATGTGGGAGCCGAGGTCATAGAGCAGTCCGCGGCCGGGGCCGGGAGTTTCCTTATGCACCTTGGGGCTGAGGGCGGGGGTATAGCGGTCGTAATGGAATTCGGCTTCGACGAGTTTGCCGAGGACGCCGGAGTCGATGATGCGTTTTACCGTACGATAATCGCTGTCGAACCGGCGACTTTGATAGGAGGAGATCTTTTTCCCCTGCTTCTTTGCGAGGGCGATGAGATCGAGGCCTTCCGTTTCGGTGATGGCAAAGGGCTTTTCCACGATGACATGCTTTCCGGCCAGCAGGGCCTGTTTGGCATAATCGTAGTGGGTGTAGTTGGGGGTATTGACGATGACGAGTTCGACGGCGGCATCAGCCAGGAGATCGTCAAAGGTGCGGACGACCTTTACGTCGGGGTAGATGGCTTTTGCGAGGTTTTTTTCACGTTCCCAGACTGAATAGAATTCGAAGTGGGGGTTTACGTGGAGGAAGGGCGCGTGGAAAACGCGGCCGGACATTCCGAAGGAGCAAATTGCCGTCTTGATTGGTGTCATATTCTTTATTTTTGTTCTAAAGCTTCTTTCGTAGCCCCATAATTGAAGGCTGCGTTGTGGACTGCTTTTGAACGATCGGTATCCGCCAGGCGGATATTGGCACATTTGGCTCCATTTATACTGAGGAGCAGTGTAGTTTTCGGATAGTTGATATTATCGAAATGCAGGTCGCTGCTGTTTTCGACGTATATCACCGGCTGGGTTGTGTCGGCCGTGATCAGCCGGATATTCTTCAGACCGATGTTTTGCGCTTCGATCAGCTCCGCGCCTTTAGCAGCCTTTAGCACCATATCCGAGAGTTGGATATCCCGAATATTCATTTCAGGCAGTCCACGCACAAATATACCCTCTTCGGCCCCATCACAAACAATATTGCTGATATGAATATCCCGGAATTGCGGGGTTGCTTCGCTGACGGGAGGGACCTCGACTTTTACCTTTCCGGCATAGACGTCCGCGATGGCGGGGGGCTTTGCGAAATAGTACATGTCGAGGAAGACGGCCTGGTGAACGATATCCCGCATGCTGATATTCTTTACATAGATCTTTTCGACCATCCCGCCGCGGCCGCGAACGGTTTTGAAGCGGAGGCCGATATCGGTGCCGATGAAGGAGCAGTCGGAGACGAAGATGTTGCGGGCGCCACCGGACATTTCGCTGCCGACGACGAAGCCGCCGTGGGCGCGATAGACGATGTCGTTACGGACGATCATATTCTCGGTGGGGCGACCCCGTTTGCGTCCGTCTTCGTCGCGGCCCGACTTGACGCAGATGCCGTCGTCGCCGGCGTCGAATGTACTGTTTTCGATGAGCACGCCTTTACAGGATTCGACGTCGATGCCGTCGCCGTTGGCGGCATTCCAGGGATTGCGGACATGGACATCGTTGAGGGTAAGATCGGTGCAGAGCAGGGTATGGAGACACCAGGCGGGGGAGTTTTGAAAGGTTGTGCCCTCGAGGAGGACCTTTTTGCAATTGTTGAGCACGAGGAGGTTGGGGCGGAGGAAATCGCGGATATCCGCAAAGTCATTTGTCGTCATGCCGGGTTTCAGCCAGCCGGCGTCCTTTGTCCGGTATCCTTTCAGCGATCTTTCGGAGGGGAACCAGGTTTTGCCGTCTTCGGTGACGACGCCGCCGGAGGCGACCTTATGTTTCCATTCGCCTTCGGTGAGCCGGTCTTTGGCGATCCACCGCCAGCTATCGCCGCTGCCGTCGACGATACCGCCGCCGGTGATGGCGATGTTCTCGAGATCGGTGCCGGAGATGGGGGACTGGCAGCGGGCGGCGGGGTGACCTTCCCAGTTGCCGGAGACGATGGGGTATTGGTCCTTGTCGCTGGTGAATTGGACGATCGCCGCGCGATCGACGTGGAGGTCGACGTTGGATCTAAGAACGATGGGGCCGGTGAGGAACAATCCCGGCGGGATCAATACGACGCCCCCACCCTGCCGGGTGCAGGCGTCGATCGTTGCGTTGATGGCTTTTGTGTTGAGGGTGACGCCGTCGGGGATGGCGCCGTATTTTGTTATGTTGAAGGTGTCTTTTTTGAAGGTGGGTTTGTGGATGGTGGGCAGATTCGACCAGGAATAGTTTTGGGCGGTGGCGACGGTAACGAGGGAGATCAGTATGGTTGTCCACAAGGAGCGCATCATGGGATTATTTTTTATAAAGATAAGTTGTCATTGTGACATTTAATACATCCCAGTCGCCGAAAACCTTCCGAGGGGTAATGTCATTTGCCTCGGCGGGGGTGAGTTGGTGCGACCAGGGAACGCGCGCAGTGGGGTTTGCGCCGGGGCCTTCGTCTTCGAATTCGGCGTATCGCGCCGTCTTATAACTTTCCGTTTGGTTCCAGTTGGCCCAGCCATCGGGGAAGATGTGTTTGCCAAGGCGGCAATGAAGATAGGTGACGCTGGCATAGGGGCGCCAGGGTCTGCCGAGGGAAACATGGTTCAGGCTGCTGTCACCGGTGAGGATGCAGTTGTCGAAGATGAAACCAAAGGGGTGATCCCGGGGTGTAGACGCGGCTGTGACGTGGGAATTCTTTTTACTGTGAATATGACAATTTTCGAACCAGGCGGTGGCGGCGCCGAAGATGAAATCGGTTGTGCCTTCGATGTAGCAGTCCCTGTAGTACTGCCGGCTGTTCTCGCTGTTGAGGAAGAGGATATCCTGGTTGCCGATGATGCTGTCGTGGAGGAAAATCGCGCGATCGCCGCGGGCTTCGACGGCTACCGCCTGGCCGGCGGTGAATCCAGCGTCGTTGCGGAAGGTAATATTCTTTGCGGTGAAGTCGTTGCCGGTGATGCGAAAGCTGTACGAGTTGCGGGTGTTGATGCTGTCGCCATCTTTGCCGATGATGCCGGGGTGATCGCTCCAGGTGAGGACCGTGCCCGGTTCGCCGATGAGGGTGATGCCGTCTTTTGTCAACTGGAGTTTTTCGTGGTAGGTGCCGGCTTTGATGAATATCGTGGTGTTGGGGGTACAGGCATCGAAGGCGGCCTGGACGGTCTTGTAGTCCGTGGGTACGGTTATGCGGATCCACCTCTTGTATTCGTCGAGGACCTGTTGTGGGCTGTAGGTGTACCAGCCGTAGCCGTCACGACGTTCGCGGTCGACTTCCGCGAGGGAGTAGACGGGTTTGCTGTCGCGGTTGCAGAAGAGGGGGCGATGGGTTTTTAGTTCGTAGTAGCGGGTCCAGATGGGCGGGGCGCTGGAGTCGGTGACGACGACCCGGTCGGAGTAGCTGATGCGGAAGGGGGTGACCATTCGTTGGGCGGGGATGATCTTTACGCGGGTATCGGCGATCTCCGACGCGCGAAACCAGGCGACGGCATTTTCGATGGCTGTTTTTACGGCGGGCGTCGGGTTGTCGATGCTCATGAGGAAGATGACGAGATCGGCGCTTTCTTTGTTACAGATGGAGGGTGGTTCGAATTTGCGGGCCCAGGCGGGTTTGAGGCTGGTCTCGTCGTATTGCTGGCACCAGGCGGTTGGTTTGCCCGCATCGTTGATCTGGGTTTTGAGGATGCATTCCAGCCCTTTGTCATAGGCGGTGCGGAGTTTTTTCGCGAGGCTTCCGGTGACGAACGCGTATTGGGGTTTGTTGTCTTTTACATCTTTCAGCACGCGCATGATGCCTTCATAGGCGCCATCGTTGAACGTGATGCAGCGGCTGTAATTGTTTTCGAGGGGATAGTATTGGGGCCAGCCGCCGTTCCTGTACTGGGCGGTGAGGATAAAATCCAGGCCATTGATCGCGGCGGCACTATAGCGGTCATCGTGGAGATGGAGCCAGGCTGTGGCCAATGCCGCGATCTGATTGTAGGTGCTGCCGTTGTCGAAAGTAGTGTTTGTTTGACCTTTCGCCTCCAGGAGACTGTCTTTTTGAGCGGATGTCAGGATCGCGAAGGGATCGTAGTTCTTTGGCCAGCCGCCGTTGTTCTTCTGAAAGAGGAGGATATTGTCGGCGATGGCTTTTATCTCGGTGGGTTGGTGGCGGGGCCGCCCGGGGAGCGGATTGATGATATTTCCTTTGTCGAAGATCGCGTACCAGTGGCCGGCGTTATCGCCGAACGGTGCGGGGTCGATGACTGCCGCCGATGTCTGTGGGGCCGGGGGATGGGCGATATGATGTGCCAGATCGAGTTTTAGGGTGCGGATGTCGGCCAGGACGATCTCCGCCATCCGGCGGGCGCCGAATTCGCTGAAGTGGGTGTCGTCCGCCCTACCCTCCGGGTAGTTGGGATGTTCGCCGGGCTGCAGGTAGTTAAAGAGCCATTTCGAATTTTCGGGCCCGAATTGCTGCAACAGTGTCTGGCTTTCGGTGTCGAGATCGATGAGCGGGGTGTGCTGTCCGGCCGCCACTTTCCTGACGAGGGCGGCGTAGGCGGCGTGGGTTTCCTGGATGTTGCCGGTGCTATCGAACTTCCGGCGGGCGACGGGGGTGATGAGAATAGGAATGGCGTTCCTGTCGCGCGACTCTTTTATAAAGCGGATGAGGTTTTTTTGAAATTGGTCTTCGGGGGTGTAGGTGCCTTTTGTGGGGACCTCGTCGTTGTGGCCGAACTGGATGAGAACGTAGTCGCCGGCTTTGAGGGTTTGCAGTACGGCGTCCCAGCGGCCTTCGGCGATGAAGGACTTTGTGCTGCGGCCGTTCTTTGCCCGGTTGTCGACGGTAACCGTCGAGTCGAAGAAATGTTCGAAAGGCATACCCCAGCCGGTCTCGGGGTATGCCTTTATTTCTTTGTCGGCCATGGTGGAGTCACCGATGAGCCAGACGGTTGTTCGAATTTGCCTTGGCGTGAAAGCCGCCAGGGTCACGAGTACGAATGTGGTCGCGATGCGCTTAATATCCATAATCCTGCGTTAGATTCTTATTGGCATCCAGCACCTGCTGAGGTATGGGCAGCAGTTCGCTGTGATTGGGTTTGAAGTAGAAGGCGTAGCCATTTGACGATCCCGATGCGCTGAGGATGCCGCTAACGGCTTTGGATACCCAGATCTGTTTTTTGAAGCTTCCCATGGTGCTGACCGTGCGGGGAACATAGAAGGATGACTTCCATAGCAGGCCCGTGGCGGGGGTGGCTGTTGCATCATAGAATAGTGTGTCGGGAAGGTTGGCAAAGCTCAGGGGATTGGTGTTATAGCTTCCCGTGAAGCCGCCTGTTTTTGTCGCCATATTCGTCAGGTTGGTCTTTGCGTCTGCCAGGCGTTGAGCGAGGAGGTTCCAGCGGATGAGATCGTATTTACGGATGCCTTCGCCGCCGAATTCCAGGGAGCGTTCTTTTACTATCGCGTTGAAGAATCCGGCGTAGTCGTTTGGCGTCGTGCCGATCGGGCTGGAGCCATAGGCGCGTTTTCTCACCGCTTCCAGGGCGCTGGTGGCCGCGGCGGTTGGTCCGTTGCTCAATTCGTTCTCGGTTTCCGCGAACATCAGCAGGACGTCGGAGAAGCGGAGCAACGGCCAGTCGACGCCGAAGTATTGGCCGGTGGAGGTGTTGAGCTGGCTGGGATTGGACATCCAGTCCCTTCTGAACTTGCCTTCCACGAGGGTCGTGACCGGCCGTGTGGTCAGGCTGGTGAGGTTTGTGGCAACGTCATAGGCCGCGCAAGTCACGTCCCGGCGGGTGTCGGTGGAGTCGAAGAGGTAGAAATAGGTGGGTAGAACGGCGATGGCTGCATTGCCCAGGCCGGCGACCTTGTTGCCGTCGTAGTAGCCCAGTTTGCTGTCGTTGCCGCCCGCACCGCCCGCCATTGCCACGCGGAACATGATCTCTCCCGCGGGGTCGAAGGTATGGGCGTCGAGGGCGCCTTTGAATACGGTGTTATAGGAGGCATTGAGGGTGTGTTGATCCGGATGGGCCATGATCTGTGCGCATTCGTCGTGGGCGATCTGGTAGTACGTCTTGTAATCGGCCGGGCGCGCCATCACCTGGCCATAGGAGCTGCTTGCGCGGCGCAGGGAGTAGCCGCCGCGATAGAGTGCGATGCGGGCGCGAAGGCCTTTTACGGCGCCGAGGGTAACGCGTTCATCGTTCACGGGATCGCCGAGGTTGGCAACGTCGGTGCGCCAGGGGACGAGACTTTCCGCCTGGAGGAGGTCATCGAGGAGGTGGTTGTAGATGGTATCGCGGTCGGTCTTTCCCAGGAAGAGGTCTGTTGCCTGCGAGGAGGGCACCCATTGGGCAGGTACGTCCCCCCAGTTGCGGACCAGTTCGAGATAATATTGCGCGCGCAGGGTCAGGACCTCACCGAGCATGCGTTTCAGTTCGCCGATCTGTGTGGGTGTGCCGCTGGTGTACAGGGACATCCTGGGGATGTTGTAGATGCAGATGTTCGAGCGTTCGATGCCCTGGTAGAGTTGGTTCCAGGGGGAGTAGATCTGGGCGTTGCCGGCGGTGGCGTTGTAGTGGGCGATATCGCCGCGGTCATTGTCGCCGATCTGGTGAAGGCCCATCATTTCATCATTATCCAGGGGATAGTACATGCTGATGCGGATGCCATAGCCGTTGTCGCCTTCCATGTCCTGATAGGCGCCGAGAACGGCCTTTTGAGCGTTCTGGATATTGCTGAAGACATAGTCGGGGCTGAAGGAAGAGACGGCCTGCGGTTCCAGGTATTTTTTGCAGGAACCCACCAGGAGGAATACAGCCCCGAGGAGAAGGGCTGTTATTTTGAAAATGGGTGTTCTATATCGCATATTGTTGTATTTACTTTGCTTTGATATTTAATGTTTGTCCTTCGGACCGGCGGCCTCCGCCCGCCCCTAGAAGGTTACGTTTACGCCGGCCACGTAGCTGCGGCTGCGGGGATAGGCGGAATAGTCGACGCCCGGGGTAACGGGTGTGTTTAGCCGGGTACTTACTTCGGGATCGTATCCGCTGTAGCCCGTGATGGTGGCCACGTTATTTACTGTGGCGTAGATGCGCAGGCGGGCGACCTTCAACTTGCTGACGACACCGCGGGGCAGCGTATAGCCCAGCGTGATATTATTGATGCGGATGAAGGAGGCGTCCTCCACGGCCCAGGAGTTGGGGCTGAAGGTGGTCGCGCTGGACCCCACGAGGGGTATCCAGTATTTCGCGCCGCCATTGAGTCTGTTGAGGCTGTCGGGGGATGCACCGACGACCTGGCCGGAGGAATTCAGCCCTTCGTAGACGACTCCGCTGCCATCGACAGTATGCCAGCGGTTCTTCATAAAGCCCATAAGGTTGGCACCGGGCGTGTAACCGCTGGCAAACTCCAGCTTGTTGTAGTTGTAGACCTTGTTGCCGTATTGGAAGTTGATGAAGACGCTCATATCGAAGGCCTTGTAGGTGAAGGTCTGGGTAAGACCGCCAAAGAATTTCGGTTGAGCGTTGCCGATGATTGTGCGATCGGTTGCCGTCACGACAGAATCTCCGTCGATGCTTTTGTACTTGATGGAACCGGGCATCGGGGTGGATGCCGTGATGCTTGCATCGTTGACCAATCCTTTTTTCGGAGTATAGATACGGGTGGAGGGGTTGTAATCGAAGTCGCTGGTCTTATAAAAACCATCGTTCTTCAATCCCCACATCGCGCCGACGGGCTGACCGACCTTCACGATAAAGTCCGAAGGGTTGCCGCTGCCGGCCCAACCCGAGTTCTGGAGGTAGGACAATTGGGGTCCGAGATCGGTCACCTTGTTCTGATTGAAGGAGATGTTGAAATTTGCGCCCCATGTGAAGTCACGGCGTTGCATCACGGTTGCGCTGAGCTGGACCTCCACTCCTTTATTCGTCGTGGAACCGACGTTTTGCAACTGGCTGGTATAGCCCGTGTTGGTCGGGATAGGTGTGGCGACGAGCAGGTTGTGTGTCTTGTTGCTGTAAAGGTCTACCGTCACGCCAAACCGGTTGTTGATGATGGTTGCGTCGAAGCCGATGTTGCGGGAGATGGTGCTTTCCCATTTCAGATCGGGATTGGCAAGAGCCGGAGAGGTGAAGGACGTTACCAGGTTGTTGCTCAAGGCGGCCTGGACGCTGGTGGAGAATGTCGTCGTGTACAGGTAGGGGTTGATGCGATTGTTACCCGCGGAGCCGTACGAGCCCCGCAGTTTCAGGTCGTTTATCCAACTGACGCCTTGCATGAAGGACTCCTGCGAGACGCGCCAGGCCACGGTTGCCGAGGGGAAATAGCCCCAGCGGTTTTTCTGTGCGAACAGCGAGGAGGCGTCCGCGCGGAAGGAAACGTATGCCAGGTATTTGTTATCGTATGCGTAATTGAGCCGGCTGAAGAAGGACAGGAGGCGGGCGCTTATATCGGCGGTGGTCGGTTTCGGTTCGATGAGGGTCGAGTTTGGCGGGGTGCCGAGGTTCATATTACCCAGGGCCGCCGAGTGTGTCGTGCCGAGGGGAAAATAACGGGTCTCCACGTAACCGTCCTTTTCATGGGTCTGGTAGGTTTCCTGGCCAACGAGCAGGATGACCTTGTGTTTGTCTTTCCAGCCGCCGCGCATCAGGCTATTGTTAAAGGTGAAGACGTTGGAATTATCGAAGGTCTGGCGGTCGGTCGTGGTGATATCCCCGATCGGCAGGCCTGCGCCGTTATTTTTCGCGTTGGTGGTGAGGGTATCGTCGAAGGCGTCCATCCGGGTGTTGTTGTCATCATAGCCAAAGGTGCTGCGGAACGAGAGCCATTTGGTAAGTGTGAGGTTGGCGTAGCCGTTCAGATCCAGGACATTTACATAGTTGCGACGATAGGTCTGCTGGTTCAGCAGGACGGGGTTGACGAGGGCCAGGCTGTTCGCGTTTGTCTCCGAGTAGTAGTTCGGGTCGAAGGTGGTTGCCGATTGGCCGGGCCGGAGGAAGGGTTGATAGCGGATGACCTGCCGGAGGAAATTGAGGGAAGAAGAGCCGGGGTTGGAGGTACCGCCGCCGTCGATGGTCGTATAGTTATAGCGGGCGTTGAAGCCGACCTTGAGGATACTGGTTGCCTGGTGGTCGAGGCGGAAGTTGACGAGCCGGCGATCGTAATCCGAGAGCTGCATGACGCCATCGGAGCGATTGTCGGTGAGGCTTAGGTTGTATTGGGTTTGTTCGTTGCCGCCGGACATGCTTACGTTGTGGGTCATCTGGAAGGCGTTGCGGCCCAGCATTTGTTTTTGCCAGTCGTAGGGCTTTACGTTCTTGTATCGCTGCACCGTGTCCCAGCTGTACCCATAGGGACTGATGCCCGAGCTGTCGCCCGTGAGCTTTGCCCGTTCGTACTGGTAGTACATGAAGTCGTAAGGGGAAAGAACGGGTAGTTCTTTTGACAACTTGTTGAACCCCAGGAAGCCGTTGTAAGTGACGGTGGTCTTACCGCCGGTGTTGCGGCCACCTTTTGTCGTGATGATCACGACGCCATTCGAGCCTCGGGCGCCATAGATGGCGGTGGAAGCCGCGTCCTTGAGGACGTCGATGGAGGCGATGTCCTGGGGGGAGATGAAGTTGAGGGCGTTGTCCAGCTGGATGCCGTCGACCACATACAGGGGTGAGTTATCCTGGGTGACCGAGCCGCCGCCTCTCACGCGGATGAGTATTTGCGCGTTTGGCGAACCTTCCGAGCCGGTGACCTGAACGCCGGCGAGGCGGCCGGTGAGGGCTTGCTGGGCGGAGTTGATGGGAATGTCTTTCAGGTCTTTTGCGCCGATGGAGGAGACGGAGGCAAGGACGTCCCTTCGCCGGACGGACTGGTAGCCGATGACGACGACGTCGTCGAGGGCTGTGGCCGTGTGTTTCAACCGGATAACGATGCCGGGTGTGGTGTCGGAGATGGGGATGGTGACGGTGCTGTAGCCCGAGTAAGAGATGGTGAGGGAGTGCTTTCTACCGTCGGCGGGCAGCTGGATCGTGAATTGCCCATCGGAACCGGTGGCGACACCTCTATTGGTACCCGATAGGATCACGGAAACTTGTTGGAGACCTGTGCCTGTGCTATCGTCGATGACACGGCCGCGGAGGGTTTGAGCCTGCAGGCCGAGGGAGAGCAATAGCGCCAGGGACAGGAGAAGTGGGATTCTCTTCATATGGCAGTTGAGTTTATTAGTTAAGCAATCGGACGGAAACGCGGCGTAATTCTAAATAGAAGTTTTTGAAAATCAGTGGATAGGCGCGCCTTTATTTACGCAATCGTTCCCGGGAACGAGTGCGGCTGCGGTTGCGGAAAGGTACCTTCGCCGCACTCGTTCGGCTTATGTTGGCCTGGCGGCCACCGGACCTGTGGTCCGGCTTGGAGTGCGGCTGCGGTTGCGGAAAGGTACCTTCGCCGCACTCGGTGGCCGTGCATTTGCATGTTTTGGGGCATGATGACGGATCGGAGTAAATTTTACGTGGGGATCAGTGGGCTGGTGTTGCCGGTTGCGAACAAGCAACAGTTTCCGCCGGAGTTCAGGGCGGGGACGAGGTTGACCTATTATGCCTCGATCTTCAACAGCATCGAGATCAATAGCAGCTTTTATAAGATCCCGCAGCCGGCGACTTTTGCGCGCTGGGCGGGGGAGGTCCCGGAGGGGTTTCGGTTCACGGTGAAGCTCTGGCGGGGGATCACCCATGCCCAGGGGTTGCATTTTATCCCGATCGATGTCAATAAATTCCTGCATGCCGCGGGGGAGCTGGGGCTAAAAAAGGGTTGTTTGCTTGTGCAGCTGCCGCCGGGCGTGCATGCCGACAAGACCGCGCAGCTGGAGCGGATGCTGGAGCGGATCGTTTCCGCCGATACCGATGGGAGCTGGAGGATCGCAGTGGAGTTCCGGCATCGCAGCTGGTACCGGCCCGAGACCTACGACCTGCTTGGCCGCTACCGGGCGGGGATGGTTTTGCAGGATATGCCGGCTTCGAAACGGGAAAATCCTGCGGGAGAAGATGCCTTTATATATGTCCGCTATCATGGGGTCGCGGGGGACTATCGGGGAGGATATCCGGAGGAGGTACTCTTGCGGGATGCCGAAAAGATGAGCCATTGGCTCGCCGCGGGGAAGGACGTATATGTATATTTTAACAATACCATCGGTGATGCGCTTGCTAATGCATTGACATTGAGAGGGATGGTCAGTGCCAATCACCCAGCAAACGGCGGAGGACGATGATCTCGCCGGTGTGGTAGGCGTTGTGGTCGATGAGGAGGAGGGCTTCGCGGAAGAGGGTTTGACCGTCGCCATGCCGGAAGGGGGTGAGGAGGTCTTCACCGGCTTTCTCAAGCAAATGGACAAAGGCTTTGCGGTCGGCGAGGGTCTGGTCGACAGACTTTTTGAGGCTGTCGACCGGGGCGGGGGCCTTTTCTTTTGGCCAGTAGCCGTCGGGCCAGGTGGGACTTACATGCTCCGGGTTGCGGGAAAACTCCAGGATATCCCACTGGGTGATGCGGATGTGTTCGATCAATTGCCAGAGGCTGTAGGGCAGGCCGTCGGGAGCGGCGCCGAGGAGCTTTTGGGGAATATCTTTTACGGTTTCTTCGAAGGTGGCGTGGGCGTTACCTTTTTGGAGCGCGGCCGTCAATTCTTTTACTAATGCTATCATAATCAGGGCGATGCAAAAGTAATACCAGGTGCATACCGACGGCCGCCGGCGCCGGGGGACCGATTTTCCCGAATATGCAAACGACTTTCCCGATCGCGTAACAGAAACGCCTGGAAGACAATGTAGTATTGCGGCCAGAAAAACTATTTGATTTATGAAAAGAATCGCCCGGTTACTGCCTCTACTTGTTCTGATCGCGAGTTGCAAGAAAAATAATGATAAGCCATCCACGCCAAACTATACCGTTTCGACGACGTACAATTTCGCTGATTTCAATGACAGCAACAGTGTGAAATTGTTGTTGATGATCGACCAGATCGGGGCGAAGGTCAACACGGGCAACACGGTTCCGCATACGGTGGTCAGCGCCCAGGTGTTGAAAGACATGTTCAATAACGTCAATGGATACTTTGTCGACTCTTCGCTTAAATTGAACAATTCCGGACTGAGTTTGGCCAATTTTTGTTCTCCCGCGGCCAAGGCAGATCTGCTCAACTATTTTGACAGCATCGGTTTGTACAGCCAGTCCACCGCAACTGCCAGCAATGGAGTTGCCGGGGTCATCGCCAGCACGGTGAGCACGAACAAGAAATTCCTGTTGTCGCCGAACGGGGTCTGGTACTACCAGGTATACCGGAAAACGGCTCACGGCGGCATCCTGCAGAATTCAATCAATCACTACCTGACCGATTCTCTTGCCACCGGGACGAATTCCGCTCATTACTGGGATCTGGCTTTCGGGTTGCTTGGTGTTCCGGTGAATTTCCCTACCAGCACGACCGGCTTGAAGTATCTGGGCAGTTATTCCAACCAGGTGGATCCGGGTTTGGGTTCCAACAAGAAGCTGATGAACGCCTTTTTGACGGGCCGTGCGGCGATCGGCGCCAAGGATAATGCGACTGCGCAGGCGCAGGCCACGATCATCATCAAGACGCTGGATTCGCTGGATGCGGCGGCGATCGTGCAGGAAATGAAGGAAACGGATGCGAATATCGAGGCCGGCGATGCGGTGGCCGCCTATGGTACGCTATCGGAGACGACCGGCTTTATCCGCAATCTGAAATACAATACCAGCGGTACGCGGGTGATCACCGATGCCCAGTATACTCAACTGCTTGCGTTGCTTGATAACACCACGCCCAACACGCCTAACCTGTACAATTTCGTCAATGCGAGTGTAAGTACGAAGCAGCAGATCGAGGCGAAGACGGATGCGATCCGGCAGTTTATCGGTAAGACCTATGGATTTTCGGCGTCGCAGTTAGCAGCACAATAATTCTCTTTATATGAAAAGGATCTGGATCGTTTGTTTTTTGGCGGCGGGCATTTTGTACGCATGCAGCAAATCGAATAAAGGAGGCGGTGGCGGGACAACGACGCCTACCGGTGGGGATGAGGAGCTCGCCAATATCGGCAACAATATCATTCTGCCGGCGTATGCGTCGCTGAATGTGTCCGTGAATTCGCTGGATTCGGCGATCGTCGACTTCAATGCAGGGCCGACGGCGGACAAGCTAACGGCCGTACAGAACCTGTTCAAGGCGGCTTATGTCCGGTGGGAAGCGGTATCGGCGTATGATTACTTTGGGCCGGCGGCTTCGAATCAGCCGGTGTTGGCGGGCCTCAACCTTTTCCCGACCAATACGGTGACGATCGAGGCCAATGTCGGGTCGGGCAATAATAATGTGAATGCGTTTGCCAATGCTTCGGCTAAGGGCTTCCCGGCGCTTGACTATCTGTTGTTCGGCGCGGGTGGCAATACTCTTGCGGGTTTCGCCAGCGCCAACCGGAAGGCCTATCTGGCGGCGGTGTCGGCGGATATCAAGGCTGAAGTGAATGCGGCGGCGAAGGGTTGGTCGGCTTCCGGCGGTAATTATATCGCCACTTTCCTTGCGGGTACGGGTAACAGTGTGTCGAGCAGTCTTGGGTTACTGATCAATTCTATCGTCCAGGACTTCGAGATCACGAAGAACGACCGGCTGGGTATTCCGCTGGGCAAGCAGCCGCCGGGACAGTCTCTGCCGGTTCTGCCGAAAGAACTGGAGGCCTATTACAGTGGCATCTCCGCGCAGTTGTGCCTGGCTCAGATCAAAGCCGTACAGAACCTCTACCAGGGCATCGGCACGGCGGGCGATGGAAAAGGGCTCGCAGATTATGTGGTGAAGGCGAATGCCAAGTATGGCAGCGGGTTATTGAATGACACCCTTACGGCAAAGTTTACGTCGGCCGTGAATGGGATGAGTGCGATCAGCGATCCGATGTCGGCATCGATCCAGAGCAATTCCGCACCGGCGAATGCGGTGTATGTCACGACGCAACAATTGGTGGTGCTGCTGAAGACGGATATGGCTTCGTCGCTGGGAGTATTGATCACCTTTGGAGATAATGATGGGGATTAACCAACGACTATATATAAATAAGTCTATCGCGCCATTGGCGATCCTGCGGATCACCTTTGGCGCGGTGCTGTTGTATAGTACCCTTCGGTTTATCGCCAAGGGATGGGTGCGGGAGTTCTATATCGCGCCGCGGTTCCATTTCACCTTTTATGGATTCGACTGGGTGCGACCGTTGCCGGCCGCCGGGATGTATCTTGTATTTGGAGTAATGGCTGTCGCGGCGTTGTTTATTGCCGCGGGCTTTTTGTACCGGGTGGCGGTGGCGGCATTCTTATTGTGTTTTGTCTATGTCGAGCTGCTTGACAAGACCTATTATCTCAACCACTATTATTTTGTCAGCCTGTTTGTTTTCCTGTTGCTGCTGGTGCCGGCCAACCGGTATTGGTCGGTGGATGTGCTGTTGCGGCCGGTGTTACGAGTCACCCGGGTGCCCGCGTGGACGATCGATATCTTCAGGGTACAGCTGCTGCTTGTGTATGTTTTTGCGGGGCTTAGCAAGCTGACCGCGGATTGGCTCTTGCACGCGGAGCCGTTGCGCATCTGGCTGCCGGCGCAGGGATTGCCGATATGGATGGCTTATGCGTTTAGCTGGTGTGGCGCCTTGTTCGACCTTTCCATCGGTTTTCTTTTGTGGTGGCGGCGGACGAGGGTGCTTGCTTATGTATTTGTGGTGATCTTTCATATCGTGACGGCGTTGCTTTTCAAGATCGGGGTGTTCCCGTATGTGATGATCGCGGCGACGCTGGTGTTCTTTGACTGGAAGCCGGGGCCGGGGCCGGTGTGGCAGCCCGGGCGGGCGCCGGGTGTTTTGCTCGGAGTTTATTTTGTCTTGCAGATACTGATACCGATGCGGTTCCTGCTTTACCCGGGACGGTTGCTTTGGACCGAGCAGGGATATCGCTTCTCCTGGCGGGTGATGCTGATGGAGAAGAGCGGGACGAGCTTTTTTTATGTGCGGGAGGGAGAGCGAAAGGGTGAGGTGGACAACGCGAAATTTCTTACGCCGTTGCAGGAGCGGCAGATGGCTACGCAGCCGGATATGATCCTGCAATATGCGCATTACCTGAGCGGGGTATATGGCGGGAAGCCGGTGACGGTGGAGAGCTATGTAACGCTAAACGGCAGCGGAAGCCGGCTTTATCTCGACTCTTCCGTTGATCTGTCGAGGGAATGCGAGAGTTTTTTACCCAAAAAATGGATACTTACTTTTAAACCATGAGAGCGGCATTTTTACTTTTATCGATGGCGGTATGTACGGATATATGGGCACAGAAGGTGGATGCCCTGGATACGGTACGCGTGAGGACCGGACTTCAGACATTTGGCATTACCCGGCTAAAGGATGTGGATGGAGCGGGCATCTATGCGGGGAAGAAGAGCGAGGTGATCATTCTGAAGGATATCAACGCCAATACGGCGACGAATAACAGCCGGCAGATCTATAGCAAGGTAGCGGGTCTGAATATCTATGAGAATGATGGCGGTGCGGGGATCCAGCTGGCCATCGGCGGCAGGGGTCTGGATCCGAACCGGGTCAGCAACTTCAACACGCGGCAGAACGGATATGATATCAGCGCCGATGCGCTGGGTTATCCCGAGAGCTATTATACGCCGCCGGCGGAGATGACCGAGCGGATCGAGATCGTGCGGGGCGCTTCTTCGCTGCAATATGGCACCCAGTTCGGAGGTATTTTGAATTTCCGGCTGAACAGGGGGCCGGATACGGCGCGGTTCCAGGTGACGGCGCGGGAGTCGGCGGGGTCTTTTGGATTCTTCAACACTTCCACCAGTGTCGGGGGCAATGAGGGTAGCTGGAAATACTATGCGTTCTTCCAGCACAAGTCGGGGAATGGCTGGCGGGCCCACTCGGGATTCAATGCGAATACGGGGTATGTGTCGGCGACGAAGCATATCGGATCGAGGCTGTCCATCACCGCGGAATATACGCATGAGGACTACCTGGAACAGCAGGCGGGTGGATTGACCGATGCGATGTTTGCAGCCAATGCGCGGATGAGTACGAAGGCGAGGAACTGGTTCAAGGTAAACTGGAACCTTGGGGCGGTCTTGCTGGACTATGCGATCAGTTCGCGGTTGCAGTTGAATTCGCGGTTGTTTGGGTTGTCGGCGGACAGGAGTGCGCTGGGGATCATCAATACGGTGACGGACCCGGGCGGACCGCGGCAATACCGGACGGATTCGTATGCCAACTGGGGAAATGAGACCCGCCTGATCTATAACTATGGCAGCGGCGCGCGCAATGGCGGCATGCGCAATGGAAGCGTTGCGCGGGATGGCGGTGGGTTATCGGGGACCTTGCTTGTCGGGGCGCGGTACTATCATGGATATACGGACCGGAAGATCGGCAACAGCAATGACGGGACCGCCGGCGCCAAATCGGATTTCAGTTATAGTTTTTCGGATGTGGTGGATTCGCTCACGTATTCGCGGTATAAGTTCCCCAACCATAACATAGCGGGTTTTGCGGAGAATATTTTCCGGGTGACGAAGAAATTCAGCATAATTCCGGGTCTTCGGTATGAGAATATCGTGACGAAGTCGGATGGTTCCTACAACAACTATCTGCAGGACCATGCGGGTAATATCATTTATACACAACCGGTGGCCGAGAACCGGACGAATACGCGAAGCTTTTTGATCGGGGGTCTCGGGGTCAGCTATACGCAGAGTGCGGACCTGCAGGGATATGCGAATATTTCGCAGAATTACCGGGCGATCAACTTCAACGATATGAGTATCGTCAATCCGAATTTCCGGGTGGACCCCAATCTGAAGGATGAGAAGGGGTATTCCGCCGATATCGGGGTCCGGGGCCGGTACCACAATATCTTCAATTACGATCTGAGCTTTTTCTATATCAACTATAACAACCGGATCGGGACGATCCTGCAAAAGGATACGACCTCGCCAAACACCTATCAATACACGACCAATATCGCGCATTCGCGCAACTGGGGGGTCGAATCGTTTGTCGAAGTCGATATCTGGAAGTTGCTGGAGGGCAGCGGGTCAAGGATGAAGTTGTCGGTGTTCTCGAATCTGTCCCTGATCGACGCGCGATATGTCAACAGCAAGGAGTCTGCTTATGAGAACAAGAAGGTGGAGTTCGTGCCGTCGGTGATCGGGCGATGGGGTGTCAATTTCAGGCTTGGGCCGGTTGGCGCCACCTGGCAATATTCCTACACGAGCATGCAATATTCGGATGCGACCAACTCCCCTACCCCATCCAACAACGGGATCAATGGACCGGTGCCGGCCTATTCGGTGATGGACTTTACGGCCGACTGGCGGATCAACCGGATCTTTACGCTGCAGGCAAGCGTGAACAATCTTTCCAACCGGGCTTATTTTACCCGACGGGCGGACAGCTATCCGGGACCGGGTATCGTGCCCGCCGACGGGCGCAGCTGGTATGCGACGTTGCAGATAGCGCTTTAGTGGCATTTCTGTTGCATGTCCATTGTCATGCAACAAGAGAATCAAAAACAATACCTGTGGTGGCAGGATGGGATCATCTACCAGGTGTATCCGCGGTCTTTTCAGGACAGCAATGGCGATGGTGTTGGCGACCTGCGGGGAGTGATCCAGCGACTCGACTATCTGAAAAACCTGGGGGTCAAAGCCATCTGGCTTTCGCCTATCTACCCTTCGCCGATGGCGGATTTCGGGTATGACATTTCCGATTATGAGGGTATCTGGCCGACGTTCGGGACGATGGCGGACTTCGACGAGTTGCTGGCAAAGCTACACGCCGCGGAGATGAAGCTGATCCTGGACCTTGTGCCCAACCATAGCAGCGATGAGCATCCCTGGTTCCGGGAATCGAGGTCTTCGCGGGACAACCCGAAGCGGGACTGGTATATCTGGAAGGATGCGCGGCCGGATGGCGGACTGCCGAACAACTGGCTGAGTGTTTTTGGGGGACCGGCCTGGGAATGGGATGAGCAGACGCGACAATATTACTATCACGCTTTCCTGGTCAAGCAACCTGATCTGAACTGGCGGAATCCCGCGGTGGAGCGGGCGATGCTGGATGTCATGAAATTTTGGCTGGACAAGGGCGTCGACGGGTTCAGGGTAGATGCGATGTGGCATATGATCAAAGATGAACAGTGGCGCGACAACCCGCATAACCCGGATTATAAAGAATGGATGAGCACTTACGAGCAGCTGTTGCCGGTGTATTCCACCGATCAGCCCGAGATGCATGGCATCGTCATAAAGATGCGGAAGCTGTTGGATGAATATGACGAGCGGCTGATGATCGCCGAGATCTATCTGCCGGTGCACCGGCTGGTCGCCTATTATGGCACGCATGACAAAGAGGCTCATTTACCGTTCAATTTTATGCTGATCAGCCTGCCCTGGGACTCGAGGCTGATCGCGGCCTCTATCGATGAATATGAAGGGGCGCTGGTAGCGGACGACTGGCCCAATTGGGTCGTCGGGAATCACGACCAGCCGCGGATCACGAGCCGGATCGGGATGGGTCAGGCGAAGGTTGCGGCGATGCTGTTACTGACATTGCGCGGCACCCCTACCCTTTATTATGGCGATGAGATCGGCATGCGGGATGTGCCGATCCCGGCCGATGAGGTCCAGGACCCGCAGGGGTTGAATATGCCGGAGAAGAATCTCAGCCGGGACCCCGAGCGGACGCCGATGCAATGGGATGCGTCGACGAATGCGGGTTTTACGGCGGGAGAGCCGTGGCTGCGGCTCGACAGGACCTTCCGCCGGCGGAATGCGGCGATACAGGCGACAACTGAATATTCCCATCTTTGTCTTTATCAGAAACTGATCCGGCTACGGCGGCAGGAGTCATCGTTGATGACGGGCGCTTACCGGCCGGTGTATTCCGACAACCAGCAATTGGCCTATATCCGGGAGGCCACGGGGCAGCCAGCTTTTCTGATCGTTCTTAATTTATCGCACCGGCCCTGTTATTTTACTCCATCGACCATTCGGTTTACCGGCGTCATCGTCGTCGACACGTTACCCGAGCAGGAGCAGGTGTCCGTCAAGGATACGATCGGGCTGTTTGGCGACGAGGGGATGATCGTGGAACTCGATGACTGGCAGCCGGTATCCGCTAATCCAACCACACATGAACTATCCGCAATGCCATAAGGAAGGCTGTCGTTTCCGGGTGTGGGCGCCGGAAAAGGAGACGATGATCCTGCGGTTGTTGCCTGGCAGGGAACTATCCATGAACAAGGATGAGTGGGGTTATTTTTCGGTGGATGTCCCCGGTGTGACTCCCGGAGCCCGGTATGGGTATGTTGTGGACGGGAGGTTTTATCCCGATCCCTGCTCGGGTGCTCAGCCGGAGGGTGTCTATGCCGCATCGGAAGTGGTGGATCATGCGGTGTATGAGTGGAAGGATGCGGAATGGAGAGGAAGACCGTTTGGCGGCCTTGTTTTTTACGAGACCCATGTCGGGACGTTTACGCCGGAAGGGAGTTTTGAGGCGATGCTCCCGCGGCTGGATGAGCTTGTGGCGACGGGGATCACGGCGATCCAGCTGATGCCCGTGGCGCAGTGTTCGGGAAGCCGCAATTGGGGATACGACGGCGTGTTCCTTTATGCCGTACAGAACAGCTATGGCGGACCGCTGGGTCTGAAGCGGCTGGTGGATGCGTGTCATCAGCGCGGGATCGCGGTGTTTTTGGATGTCGTATACAACCATGTCGGCCGGGAAGGAAACTGTCTTGCGTCTTTCGGGCCGTATTTTTCGGATAAATATGGAACCCCCTGGGGTAAGGCGATGAATTTTGACGGGGAGTGGTCGGATGGGGTCAGGCAATTCGTCATCGGCAATGTCCTTTATTGGGCGGAGCAGTATCATCTCGATGGGTTGCGGCTGGATGCCATTCATGAGATGTATGACCGGAATGCCTACTCCATCTGGGATGAGCTGTATGCGGCCGTGAAGTATTGTGAACAGCGGATCGGCCGGCGATTTTATCTTGTCGCGGAGAGCGATACGAATGACCCGCGGACGGTGCGGTCGCCGGAATCGGGGGGAAAAGGATTTGACGCGCAGTGGCTGGACGATTTTCATCATGCGTTGTATGTGTTGCTGCATCCCGAGGGCCTGCGGAACTACCGGGATTTTGGGGCGATGGATCAGCTGGCCAAAGGCTATTCGGAGGGGTTTGTGCATAGCGGCGAATATGTATGGTTCCGGCGGCGGCGGCATGGCGCATCGGCGGCGGGGATCGGGGGACAGCATTTTATCGTTTTCAACCAGAACCATGATCTGCCGGGGAACCGGCCGGATGGGAAGCGGTTGGCTGCGCTGGTTGGACTTCCGGTGTTAAAACTGGCGGCTGCGGCGCTTTTATTGTCGCCCTATGTGCCGATGTTATTTATGGGGGAGGAATATGGGGAGGTGGCGCCGTTCTATTTCTTTTCGGACTACCAGGAAGAGGAGACGTGGAAGGGATTGATCGATGGCAGGCGGGCGCAATTTGCTACGTTTCATTTCGATGGGGAGCCGCAGGACCCTCAGGAGGAAGCGGTTTTCACCGAGTCGAAACTGCACTGGGAGCGACGCCGGGAGGAAGGACATGCCGAATTGCTAAAGCTTCATGCTGAGTTGTTGCGGCTGCGGCGGGAGCATCCGTTGCTGGCCGATCTTTCGAGGGGCCGGTTCCGCGTCGATGTCATCGGCGAGAAAGGGCTGGCTCTCGAACGCTGGTCGGTGAGACGGGATCTGCGACTCTTGTGTCTGTTCAATTTTTCGGCGTATTCGTCGATGCCGCTTGCGGCGGAGCACCGGCACTGGAAGCTGCTGCTGGCGTCTGCGCCGGTTGTGGATTGCGTGCCTTCGCAGGGCTTCGCTGTTTTCGAGCAGCGGGTACCGGCGCCTGGAGAAGAATGAAGCTCCGTTCACCGGCCTTGACCGTGTCGCCCGGAAGATAGTTTTGCTTTCGTTCGGCTGCGAGACCGGAGGTGTCCAGGACCTTCTTCCATTTCCGGCCGTATTCCTCCCCCGGCAGTTTGAAGTCGATGGGCCCGAAATGGGCGTTGAAGATGAGGTAGAAGCTATCATCGGTGATGGGTTTGTTTTCCGAATCCACGGTACGAAGGCCGTTGCCATAAAGGAAGACTCCCAATGACTTTGCGAAGCCAATGTTCCAATTCTCGTCGGTCATTACCGCGCCATCCGGCTGAAACCAGGCGATATCGTTTAATTCCGACCGGCGGATGGGTTTTCCCTTGAACCAATGTTTGCGGGAAAAGACCGGGTGGGACTTGCGCAGTTGGATAAGGGTGGCGGTAAATTCTATCAGGTCCTGATCCGGGTGATCCCAGTCGAGCCAGGAGATATTGTTATCCTGGCAATAGGCGTTGTTGTTGCCGTTTTGGGTGTGGCCCATCTCATCACCGGCAAGGAGCATGGGTACGCCCTGTGACAGGAGAAGGGTGGCGAGGAAATTCTTTTTCTGGCGGCCGCGCAATTCTATGATGTGTTTATCATCTGTGGCGCCTTCGGCGCCGCAGTTCCACGACCGGTTATCCGTCGACCCGTCCTTGTTGTCTTCGAGGTTGGCCTCGTTGTGTTTTCCGTTGTAGGAGACCAGGTCGTGGAGGGTGAAGCCGTCGTGAGCGGTAACGAAATTGATGCTCGCCGTGGGGTTGCGGTTATCATTGCTGTAGAGGTCGGAGCTGCCGGTGAAACGTTGGGCGAATTCGCCGAGCAGGTTGTCGGCGCCGCGCCAATAGTCACGCATGCAATCACGGTATTTTCCGTTCCATTCCGCCCAGCCGGGCGGAAACTGACCGATCTGGTTACCGTTTTCCCCCACGTCCCAGGGCTCGGCGATGAGCTTTACGCGGGAGATGACGGGGTCCTGGTAGATGATGCTGAAGAAGGCGCTGAGGCGGTTGACATCGCTCAGTTCGCGGGCGAGGGCGGCGGCGAGATCGAAGCGAAAGCCATCGACGTGCATTTCGGTTACCCAGTACCGAAGGCTGTCCATGATGAGCGCGAGGACGTTTGGCAATCGCGCGTTTAGCGTATTGCCGGTGCCGGTATAGTCATAATAATAGCGCTTGTCTTCGGCGAGCCGGTAGTATTCGCCGTTGTCGATGCCGCGATAGGCCAGGGTCGGCCCCAACTCACTGCCTTCGGCGGTGTGGTTGTAGACGACATCGAGAAAAACCTCGATGCCGGCCTTATGAAGTTGTTTGACCATGGTCTTGAACTCCTTTACCTGACCGCCGTGTTCCTGGCCGCTGTAGAAACCGATGGCGGGTGCGAAGAACCCGATCGTATTGTATCCCCAGTAATTGGTCAGGCCCTTTTCGACGAGATGGCGTTCGGCGATGGGTTGATGGACGGGCATGAGCTCGATAGCATTAATGCCGAGTTTTTTCAGATAGGCGATGACGTTGGGATGGGCCAGTGCGGCGTAGGTGCCGCGGATGGGATCGGGGATGCCGGGAAAACATTTTGTGAACCCTTTTACATGTGTTTCATAGATGACCGTATTGTAGTAGGCGACCAATGGGGGTTTATCGTCTTCCCAATCGAAGTTATGGTCGATGACGACCGATTTTGGCGATACCCGGGCGTTGTCGCGTTGATCGAGGGAAAGGTCGTCCTGCCCGACGATATAGCCGAATAGGGTGTCGTCCCAATCGCCGATGGTGCACATGGCTTTTGCGTAGGGGTCGAGGAGGACCTTTGCGGGATTGAAGCGGTGGCCGTTGGCCGGTTCATAAGGGCCGTAGACGCGGAAACCATAGAGTTGGCCGGGCCCGCAGTCTTCGAGATAGCAGTGCCAGATGTCATGAGTTCGCTCGGTGAGCCGGACCTTCCGGGATTCGTGCTGGCCTTTCGCCTCGTCGAACAGACAGAGCTCGACTCCGTTGGCGTTGTGAGAATACAGGGCGAAATTAACGCCTTTCCCATCCCAAAAGGAACCCAATGGATAAGGGTTGCCGGGATATACTGTCATGGATCGTAAGTTTTGTGGTTGTTGTTCAGGACCGTAGAAAAATCACGACAGCGCGTAAGTTTTTCCCCGGGGGTCTTTTTCACAGGGTAAACAGGAGCTGTTCTTCGTGGCCGGCCTGCGGGATCTGCCGGATGAAATTATTATACCCATATTCATTGTCATGGCTGCTGTAGGCGCCGTAGGCATCCAGGCTGTAGCCAAAGAGCCCGTCGTTGGTCTTGAGGACATATAATATCTCCATATCGGAGGGATCGCTTTGGCCTTCGAAGCGGAAGGTACGGACGATCAGGAGTTCTTCGGGCCGGTAGGTTTTGCCGTTGTCGGTGGTGAAGCCTTTCGGCGTCCATCGGAATTCTTTGTCCATGTGTTTTTTTCTGAGGATCTCCAGTATTTCTGAGGAGGTGGTCATGGTATCCGGTGTGGTTGTCTTTTGCATGGTGGGGTTGTTTTGGGTTATGGCTGAAATTGTTGTGCCATGGAAGGCCTGGTTTCTTGCGGGCCGATCACGAAAAGAAGGAGAAGTAGAGGAGCGCGACGGCAGAGACGGTCATGAGGATCAGGGTCAGGAACCCGAGGATATTGGAGAACCGCGTATTGGTGTGTTCCCCCATGATCTTCTTGTTGTTTCCGATATGGAGGATCACCGCGATGAGGATGGGTGAGGTGAGGCCATAGAGTATCGCGGTATAGAGGAGGGCTTTTACCGGTGAAAGGCCGAAGAATTGCATGCAGAGACCGGCAACGAGGCTGACGATGATCACTGTATAGAATCGTCGGGCCTCGTTGAATTTTTTATCCAGGCCCATCGAGAACTGGAGGGTTTCCGCCAGCATATAGGACAGGCTGCCGGCGAGTACGGGGATGGCTAGCAGCCCGGTGCCGATGACCCCTACGGCAAAGAGGACATAACTGGCGTTGCCGGCCAGCGGTTTCAGGGCCTGTGCGGCCTGTTCGATGGTGTCGACCTTATTCTTACCGGCGGCAAACAGCACGGTGCCGGCCGTCAGGATGACGAAGAACATCACCAGGTTGGAGAAGAACATTCCGATGTTGACATCGCTGCGCATGTTATCCAGGGCTTTTTTGTCTACGAAGATGCGCCGTTTGCGGGCGCGCTTATGCTGCTGGTCTTCCACTTCCATGGTCGCCTGCCAGAAGAAGAGATAGGGGGAGATGGTGGTACCGAGAATGGCGACGAGGATGCTGAGGAAATCTTTATTCCAATGAAGGGTCGGGATGAACGTGCTTCGGGCGACCTGGGGCCAGTGCGGATGAACCAGGAAGGGGACGATCAGGTAAAGGAGCAGACCGATACAGAGCCATTTGAGGATGCCGGCCACCTTCTGATAGGGATAGCGGATGATGATGACCAGGAGGAGTGCGGTGAAGAAGATGCTGGCCGCGAAGGCGGGGATAGCCGGGAAGAGGAGGTTGGTTACCGCGCCCATACCCTGAATATCTGCGCCGATATTGAGGATCACGGCGGGAAAGCAGAACAGCAGGACGAAGAAAAGCAGCCATTTCGGGTAGTGGGTCCGAAGGGTGCCGGTCAGACCCTGGCTGGTGACCAGGCCGATGCGGGCGGCCATTCCCTGCATAGCCGCCATCAACGGGAAGGTGATCAAGGCTGTCCACAGCGTTGCGAGTCCGAATTGCGAGCCGGCCTGGGTGTAGGTGATGATGCCGGATGGGTCGTCGTCGCTGGCACCGGTGATGAGGCCCGGGCCGAGGTTCTTCAGCAGCCGCCGAAGGCCGGAGGGTTTTTCCTTCCGGGCGGATTTAGTCTTTTGCGCGAGGTTGGGGGTGGATGCCATTTGAATAGTCAGATCTCGTCGAGGTTAATGTTCTTGTTGCGGTTGTCATCAAATTGCTGGTCCAGGTTCAGGGCGGCGCTGATCAGGCCGAGATGGGTAAATGCTTGCGGAAAGTTGCCGAGGTGTTCGCCTTCGAAACCGAGTTGTTCGGAATACAGGCCGAGGTGATTGGCATAGCCCAGCATCTTTTCGAAGTAGAACCGGGCCTTCTCCAGTTGACCCGACCTGGAGAGGCATTCCACGTACCAGAACGTGCACATGGAGAAAGTTCCTTCTCTGCTGGAAAAGCCGTCGGGTGCGGCGATCTCGGGGCGATAACGGTAGACCAGGGAGTCGGTGACCAGTTCGTCTTCCACTCTTTTCAAGGTCGACAGGAAGCGCGGGTCTTTGGGGCTGATAAAACGGAATAAAGGCATCAGCAGGCAGCTTGCGTCGACTGTTTCAGAACCCGGATATTGCATAAAGGCCTGTTTTTTCTCGTCCCAGAAATCTTTGAAGATGCTGTCATAGATCTTGTCGCGTTGTTCTTTCCAGATGCCGTTACGGGGGAAGGAGCGGGCCTGCGCGATCTTCATGGCCCTGTCCATCGCCACCCAACAGGCGAGACGGGAGAACAGGAATTTCTGTCTACCACCTCTTACTTCCCAGATGCCGTCATCGGGTTGATCCCAATTGCGGCTTAGCCATTCGATCTGTTGTTCGAGGTTCTTCCAGAAATCATAGGAAATGGGTTCACCGTACTTGTTGAACAAATATACGGAATCCATGAGCTCGCCATAGATGTCCAGTTGCAGCTGGCCGTATGCGTCGTTGCCGACGCGGACCGGTGCGCTTCCCTTGTAGCCTTCGAAGTTGTCGAGGATATGTTCTTCCAGTTGGCGATTACCGTCGATGGAATACATGATGCCAAGGCGTTCCTGACCTTTTATATCGCGGCAAAGTTTTTCGATCCACCCCATGAACGCGCCGGCTTCTTTTGTATAGCCGAGGCGGATGAAGGAGTAGACGGTGAAGGAGGCGTCTCTGATCCAGGTGTAGCGATAGTCCCAGTTGCGTTTTCCGCCGACGGTTTCGGGGAGTCCGAAGGTGGGGGCGGCGATGATGGAGCCGTATTCGGCGGAGGAGAGCAGTTTCAGGACGAGGGCCGACCGGTTGACGGTTTCGCGCCAACGGCCTTTGTAGGTGGATCGGGAGACCCAGTCTTTCCAGTAGTTGATGGTGGTGATCATCAGTTTGATCACCTTTTCGTTCAGTTGGTCGGGCGGGAGGTTCTCGTTGTCGGCGTTTTCGATGATGAAATTTGCGATCTCGCCGGCGGCGAGGGTAAATTCGCCGGTTGCGTCGTTGTCGCGGACCTGCAGGGGAACATCGGCTTTCAGGCGAACGTCGAGACCGTTGGGGCCGTCGGCGTGGAAGACGATCTCGTTGGGGCCGGTCTGCCGTGCTTTATGCTCGTCCCGGGCGTAGTCGAAGCGGGGTGCGCAGGTGAGTTTATAGGTCACCTTGCCCCGGATGGTGGTGACGCGACGGATGAGTTTTCTTTCTTCTTTGAGACCGACGGGCATGAAGTCGGTGATCTCCCCTACCCCATCGGCTGAGAGGAAGCGGGTGAGCAAGACATTCGTGTCGGGGAGATAGAGTTGTTTTTGCTTCATCTGATCGAATTCCGGCGATATGCAGTAGTAGCCACCCTTTTTATCGTCGAGGAGGCGGGCGAAGACGCTGGGGGAGTCGAAGTGAGGGAAGCACATGTAGTCGACGGAACCGTTGAGGCCAATGAGGGCGATGGTATGGAGGTTGCCGACGATGCCGTAATTTTCGATGGGTTGATAGCTCAAGTTCAGGCTTTGAGGAGAATTTTGCAAATATCGGGCCCGGAGGAGAACTTCTATGCGGCCGAGGCGATATCGTCTGCCCATTCCTGCAACATGCGCCGCAACAAACCCTTGTCAATCAGCTTTGTTTCATCTTCTGCAACAAGGGATGGACTAACGTTTCTGCTTAGGGCAAATTCGACGACTTCTTTGTCTTTTGCGGTGCAAAGGAGGACGCCGATGGAAGGGTTTTCGTGTGGCTTTTTTACTTCCCGATCCAGGGCTTCGAGGTAGAAGTTCAGTTTGCCCAAATATTCGGGTTGAAAGACGGTTGTTTTTAATTCAAAGGCGACGAGACATTGTAATTCCCGGTGAAAGAAGAGAAGGTCGAGAAAGAAATCCTGCATACCGACCTGGGTACGATGCTGTTCTCCCATAAAGATAAAGTCCTTTCCCAGTTCAAGGACGAATTGTTTGAGCCGGCGAACGAGACCTTTTTGAAGATCGGTTTCGGTGTAAGGGTCGGGAAGGTCGAGGAATTCGAAAATGTATTTGTCGCGGAAAATCTTGGGAATGATGGCGGCGCTGGGATGGGCGTTGCCGGCCAGTTGTTTGTTACTTAGCTTTTGGCGTTCGTAGAGGCCGGAACGGATTTGACGTCTTAGGTCACGGACGGAGTATTGCTCGCGGACTGCGAGGAGGAGGTAGAAGACTTTTTCTTCGACGGTTTTGGTTTGGCTAAGGAGTTCGATATGGTGGCTCCAGGTGAGGGAGGATAAGATATGGGGGAAATTTATAAATTGTGGTGACAGTGTCACCACAAATTTAGTGTATTGATTATGAATATTTTGCGTTTTGGAAGAGGAAAGCTCGGCCCAGTCTACAGTATGCCATACAGAATAAAACTCTTTGATTCGATAAAGGGAGCGTTTATCAAATCCTTTTAAAATGGGTTCCTTTTCCTTAAGCCAGGCGGCAAGTTGCTCAACCGTCTTTTCGCCCCATTCCGAGGTTTGTAAACGGGCATGGATGTATGCGCCAATCTGCCAATAGATGATAAGTTGTTCTGTATTGACGAGTTGCAGTGCTTTATTTTGGCCGCGGCGGATGAGTTGCCGGATATGGTCGAAGTGTTGTTGGGTATCCATAAGGTTAAGGTTTGGAATAATAAAGTTATGATTTTCGTCCTGTGGCATAATATTTTGGAAAAAAATCTTTGCGTTTTTTATCCTCAAAAATCATTTTTATGCCTTACGCAAAATATCGGGTATGTATCGATGCGTGTGTGTACTGCGCGGCGATGTGTCATCAATGTGCGGATGCCTGTTTGGAGGAGAAGGACATACATGCGTTGCGGGCCTGTATCCGACTGGATCAGGAGTGTGCTTTTATGTGTCAGACGACGGTGAGTATGATGCAATTGGATGGGAAGTTTGTGGAGCAGATGTGTCAGTTGGAGGCGTGCGACCGGATGGCGGCGGAGGCTTAGGCGAGGGATTCGGAGAATTGGAGGCCGGAGAGGAAGACACGGTGGAGGTTTTTGCGTTGGATGAGGACTTTGAACCGGGAGCTCATGTCGAAGAGGATGCGGAGTTGGGGAGCGGAGATGCCGAGATGATGGAGGCGGGAGGTGAGGCCGAGGCCCTGAAGGAAGCGGGTCTGGCTGGTGTAGCCGCAGTATTCGAGGCCGTGGCGGCTGCCCCAGCGGTCGAGGGCGGAGAAGTTGACGTGGGTGGTGATATCCTGTTCGCCGATATGGTCGTAGGGGCAATGGCCGACCTGGTGGCGGTGGTAGCAGGCCAGCGTGCCGGTCCGCCGGCTGTAGAGATCGGCGGCGCAATGGCCGTAGTCGATGGTGAGGACGAAGCCGGAGGAGAGGGCGGCTGCGGCGTCGCGGATCCATTCGGTGGCTTCGAGGTTGATCTCCGCGCGGGCGCCTTCGGGGAGCGTGACCTGAAACTCCTGCAGATAGGCGTTTAGCGAGGGGGAGGCGGGTTCGAGGATCTCTTTGAAACCATTGTCATAGGTGACGAAGACCTCCATCAGCTGCCCGGTCATTACGACCTGATGAACTGCGAAATTGTCTACCAGTTCGTTCGAAAGGATGCAGCCATGGATATGTGGCAGGTCGCGAAGGGAGGCGACCCAGCGAACCATGGGCAGGAAATCTTCGCCGGCGAGGAGGGTCTGTTCTTTTTGGCGCATCCATTCGCTTTTTTCGATGATCATATAGGTCAGATGTTCGAATAACTCCCTGTTGTTCTTCAGGTGACGGAGGATATCGCGGCAGAGGAGGCCGGTGCCGGCGCCGCATTCCACGATCGTAAAGGGCCGGCGGTCGAGGATCCGCCACATTTCTTCCAGCTGCCCGGCGATCATTTCCCCGAACAGGTCGGTCAGATAGGGGCTGGTGTAGAAATCGCCTGCCTCGCCGATCTTGTCGCGGGGGGCGGCGTAATACCCCTGTACGGGATAGTAAAGCGCCATTTCCATAAAATCGTGGAAGGAAATAGGGCCACGCTTATTGATCGTGTTGATGATAAGCTCCTGAAGCGGCATAGAAATTGAGTTTTACGGGATGAAGCAAATCAATAGTTATGCCCACCACTATCTTAGCCAAAGAGCCAGCAGCCGACACCGACAACCTTGAACAACTGTGTATCGATACGGTGAGGGTATTGTCCGCCGACGCCGTGCAGAAAGCCAATTCGGGTCATCCGGGTACTCCGATGGCCACGGCGCCCATGGGTCATCTCTTATGGGGAAAGCACCTGCGCTATGACCCCAAGGACCCGGGATGGCCGAACAGGGACCGTTTTGTGTTGTCCGCGGGTCACGCCTGTATGTTGCAATACAGTTTTCTTTATCTGACGGGTTATGACCTGAGTCTGGAGGATATAAAACAATTCCGGCAGCTGCATAGCAAGACGCCGGGACATCCCGAGTATGGGTTGACACCCGGTATCGAGGTGACGACCGGGCCGCTTGGGCAGGGGTTTGCCAACGGCATCGGGTTAGCCATTGCACAAAAGCATCTGGCGGCACGGTTCAACAAGCCGGGGTTCGAACTTTTCAACTATACCATCTATGCCATCTGCAGCGACGGGGATATGATGGAGGGGATCAGCGGTGAGGCGGCATCGATCGCCGGTCACCTGCGTCTTGGGAATGTCGTCTACCTCTACGACGACAATCATATCTCCATCGAAGGCAATACCAACATCACTTTCCAGGAAGACGTAGGCAAGCGTTTCGAAGCCTATGGCTGGCATGTGCAGGCGGTGGAGGATGGGAACGATCTCGCGGCGCTGGACCGGGCGATAACGGCGGCGAAACAGGAGACCGGCCGGCCTTCGCTGATCCGGGTGCGGACACATATCGCTTATGGCAGTCCGAACAAGGTGGATACAGCGGCGGCGCATGGTTCGCCGCTTGGGGTGGAAGAGGTGAAGCTGGTGAAAAAGTTTTTTGGCTTTGACCCGGAGGAATCTTTTGTAGTTCCGGGCAAGGTGCTGGAGTATTATCGCGCGGCCGGGGAGCGGGGCATGGGGATGGAAGAGGAATGGAATAAATTGTTCGAAGGATATAAGAAAGAGTTCCCGGAACTGGCGGGGGAATATGAACTGGCCCTGGAGGGGAAGCTGCCCACGGGATGGGAGAAGAAGATACCTTCCTTCCGAACGACCGATGGGAAGGAGGGGAAGCTGTCGACGCGGGTGGCATCGGGCAAGGTGCTGAACAACATCGCGGCTTCCCTGCCGGGACTGATCGGAGGCTCCGCCGATCTGGCGCCGAGTACCGAGACCCATTTAAAAGAGTATGCGTCGTTCCAGCCGGATGACTATGGCGGCAGGAATTTTCATTTCGGGGTGCGGGAGCATTCGATGGGTGCGATCCTCAACGGGATGGCGGTGACCAAGGGGATCATTCCCTTTGGTGCGACCTTCCTGATCTTTTCGGATTATATGCGGCCGCCGATCCGGCTGGCGGCGATCATGAAAATACGCCCCATATTCGTCTATACGCATGACAGCATCGGACTTGGAGAGGATGGAACTACGCATCAGCCGGTGGAGCAGCTGGCGGCGTTGCGGGCTATCCCGAATATGATGGTGCTTCGCCCGGCGGATGCCAATGAGACCGCGCAGGCCTGGAAGTCGGCGTTGCAACATACCGGCGGTCCGGTGGCGATCGTACTGACAAGACAGAATGTGGCCATCATCGAAACGGGCGGGTATAAGACAACGGGAGATGCCAGCAAGGGAGCGTATATTCTTTCGGAACCGGAACGGGCGCCGGAGCTGATCCTGATGGCATCGGGGTCGGAAGTGGAGCTGGTGTTGCAGGCGCAACAGAAACTGAATGAGAATGGCATCGCCGCGCGGGTCGTGAGTATGCCGTCATGGGAGTTGTTCGAGAAACAGGACGACAACTATAAGCAGCGGATCTTTCCGAAGGGGTTGAAGAAGCGGCTGGCCGTTGAGGCGGCGTCACCGATGGGCTGGCACCGGTATGTCACCGATGAGGGGGATGTTCTCGGGATGACGCGATTCGGGGAATCGGCACCGGCGGGTGATCTGTTTAAAGAATTTGGGTTTACGCCCGGGAACGTGGTAGCGCGGGCCAAGGCATTGCTTGGGCGATGAGTTATTTTACGCCCAGGTTCTCCTTTATGATATCCCAGTATTCCTTGCCGTAGCCGACGAGGAGTTCGCTGCCGGCGGGAATATTCTTCATTGAATAGATGAACACGCGGAGACCTTCGATGCGATAGGTGCAGTTATTGTTAAGTCCATCGGTTCGGACGATCCCTTTTGCATCGTTGGCATAACGGGCCAGGGCATCCTTTGCGGGCCAGGCGTCGATCACATGATCGCGGGTGACATAGTAAATATATCCGTTGAGTCCAGCGCGGCTGTCCACTTCCTTCCATGTTACGATCTTCCCTTTGTATTCCACGATCTTTTTGCCCTTGGGGATGTCCTTTGTCGTGAAGAGGCCTTTTCCGGCGCCCTTGAGGGTACTGCGTTTTACGATGAGCTGCTTTTCAAGTAACGGCATTGACGAGTGAGCTTTTTTGAGCGTCGCAAATATAGGGGGTTATTGTTGCCATTTTGCAATTACCACGCCAGACGGGGAGAATTTTAATGGGTGGAATTGACCGTTTTTGGGTACTTTGTTTTAGTTTTAGTTGGATTTTGTTCATTTTTGCTAATCATGCCGAAACCCGCCTATACCGACGAATCCGGAAGACAGGAGCTGGAGAAGAAGCAGGCCATGCTCGCGGCTATTGTCGATTCTTCAGAGGATGCCATTATCAGCAAGACCCTTCAGGGAATGATCACGAGTTGGAACCGGGGCGCCGAACAGATGTTCGGTTACACCGAGGCGGAGGTCATGGGAAAGCATATTTCCATCCTGATCCCCGAGGATCATCTGTCCGAGGAGGATATGATCATCGATCGTATCCGGCACGGGCTGCGGGTGCTTCCTTTTCAGACGGTGCGCCAGGGGAAGGATGGACGGCTTATCCCGGTGTCGATCACTGTCTCCCCTATCCTAAGCAGCGACGGCACGATCATCGGAGCTTCGAAGATCGCGCGGGATATCTCGGAGCAGTTGCAGGCGATGAAGGAGTTGAAGGAGCATGCGCAGACGCAGGAATTGCTGCTTTCGGTGAGCACGGCGCTATCGGCGCAGCTCGATCTGCAAACCACTTTACAAAAGGTGACGGATATCGCCACCCAGCTAACGGGTGCGGAGTTGGGGGCTTTCTTTTACAACCGGATCGAGCCCGAGGGTGAGGCGTATATGCTCTATACGCTGGCGGGCGCATCGCGGGAAGCGTTTGAACACCTGGGGATGCCACGGAGCACGGCCGTTTTCGACGGGACCTTCAGCGGCGAAGGCATTTTTCGCAGCGATGATATCACCAAGGAACCACGGCATGGTCAGAATGCGCCGTTTAGCGGGATGCCGGAGGGACATCTTCCGGTAGTTAGCTATCTGGCGGTGCCGGTCAATTCGCCTGGCGGTGAAACGATCGGGGGGCTTTTCCTGGGGCATTCGCGGCCGGCGATATTCACTGAAGAGCATGAAAAGCTGTTGAGCAGTATTACGTTGCAGGCGGGGGTCGCCATCGAGAATGCCAGGTTGTATGAAGCGATTCAGCAACTGAATATGCGGAAGGATGAGTTCATCGGGGTGGCGGGGCATGAACTTCGGACGCCGATCACCACGATCAAAGGATATTTACAACTGCTGGGGGAGCCTTCTTCGGAGGCGGTGGGGAAGAGCTTTATCGAAAAGGCATTGCGGCAGGTGAACAAGCTGAACCGGCTGGTGACCGATCTGCTGGATGTCACGAAGATCCAGGCGGGGCGGTTGGAGTACAATATGACGACCTGTTTTTTGCTGCCGTTGATCCGGGAGAGTGTGGATATGGTTCATCAGATTTATTCCAGTCACCGGATAGAGCTGCAGTTGCCGGCCGATGACATCGTTATCACGGCGGATGGGGTGAAGATAGAGCAGGTGGTCATTAATTTTTTGACCAATGCCATTAAGTATTCACCGGTTGCGGACCGGATAGCGCTTTGCGTGAAGAAAGAAGAGCAGCGGGTTGTCGTTGCGGTGCGGGATTGGGGTATCGGCATTGAGCAGCAGTACCTGGAAAGTATTTTTGACCGGTATTACCGGGTGGTGTCATCGGAGTATGTCGTTGGCGGCCTGGGGATCGGGCTGTATATCGCACACGAGATCGTGCAGCGGCATGGCGGCGATATCTGGGTGGAGAGTGAGCCGGGTAAGGGGTCGGTGTTCTATTTTTCCTTGCCTTTGCCGGAGTGATGTTTTGGGGCGGGGCGCTTTTTCTCGAGTTCGTCAAAAGCTTCTTCGTCGGAGTTGTCGAGTTGAGCGAGTTCGGCTTCGTCGAGATCGTCGGTGGGGTCGTTGTCGCTGAGTTCGGGGTCGTTAAGAATGTCTTTTTCGGCCTCTTCTTCCGCTGAGCGGATGGGGTCTTTTCCTGTCGATTTACTTTTATTTGATGTCATGGCTGGTAGTTTTTGCGTGCTGGCAAGCCGTTTGCCGTTGTGAAGGTATGCCACTACGAGAATACAAACAAAAGCGCAAATTTACGGCCACGCCGGAGCCCCAGGGCGGGAAGCCTTTGGGGAAGGGCTTGCAATTTGTGGTACAGAAGCATGCAGCTTCCCGGCTGCACTATGATTTCCGGCTGGAGATGAATGGGGTGCTCAAGAGTTGGGCGATCCCGAAGGGGCCGTCGCTGAATCCCGCCGACAAGCGGCTGGCGATGATGGTAGAGGATCATCCATTTGATTACAAAGATTTTGAGGGGATTATCCCCGAGGGGAATTATGGCGCCGGGACTGTCATGGTCTGGGATGAGGGGTCGTATGGGTCGCTTGAAGAGACGAATGGGTCGAAGGCGGCGCAGGAGAAGGCCTTGCTGAAGGGGTTGCGGGAGGGGTCGCTGAAGTTCCGGCTTGAGGGGAAGAAGCTGAAGGGGGAGTTTGCGTTGGTGCGGACGAAGGGAAGGGGGGAGAACAGTTGGCTGATGATCAAGCACCGGGACCGGTATGCATCGGAGAAGCCGGTGACGGACAAGGATAAGTCGGTGGTGTCGAAGAAGACGCTGGAGCAGATTGCGAAAGACCCGAAGGCGAAGGAGTGGGTTAGCGATAAGCCCGCGAAGAAGGGTGCGGCGCGACCAGGGGGGCGGAAGACCCTTGCCGGCGGGAAGCAGAAGGATCGAACGACGGTTGCGGTGAAAGCGGCGGCGCCGGCTGAAGGGCGGAAAGCGGCGATGCCGGGGGATGTGTCGCCGATGCTGGCGACGCTTGTGGACAAGGCGTTTGATGAGGAGGGGTGGTCGTATGAGATCAAGTGGGATGGGTACCGGGCGCTGGCCTATCTGAAGAAGGGAAAGGTGGAGATACGGAGCCGCAACAACAAATCATTTGAGAAGTATTACCCGGTATATGAAGCGTTGAAGGAATGGGGGGTCAGCGCGGTGTTGGATGGGGAGATCGTGGTGTTGAATGAGAAGGGACAATCCAACTTCAATGCGCTGCAAAATTGGCGCAGTGAGGCCGATGGGGAGTTGATCTATTATGTATTCGACCTGCTGTGGCTGGAGGGGAAGGACCTGACGGGGTTACCGCTTAGCGAACGGCGCAAACTGCTCGAGGGTCTTGTCCCGGAAGAGGGCCTGGTCCGATACAGCGAAAGTTTCGACACCAGCGGAACGAAGTTCTTTGCGGCGGCGCAGAAGATGGGGCTCGAGGGGATCATTGCCAAGCGGATGGATAGTATTTATAGCCCGGGGGTCAGGACGCGGGAATGGCTAAAGATAAAAACGACGATGCGGCAGGAGGTGGTCATCGGCGGATATACGCGGAACGAGGGGACGGTGAAGCAGTTCAGCAGCCTGTTAGTGGGGGTTTTTGAAAGGGGGAAGCTGCAATATACCGGGAAGATCGGTACGGGGTTTACGGACAAGTTGCAGAAGGAGATGATAAAGCAGTTTAGGCCGCTGGAGCAGAAGGAGTCGCCTTTCTCGGTGGTGCCCGATATCAATAAACCTTCGAGGTTCCGGCCGGAACCGCCGGATGCGAAAGCGACCTGGTTGAAGCCGAAGCTGGTGTGCGAGGTTTCGTTTCGGGAGATGACGGAGGATGGGGTGATGCGGCATCCTTCATTTGAGGGGATGCGGGAGGATAAGCCGGCGAAGCAGGTGGTGCGGGAAGAGGCGGCTGCGACCGAGGCCATCGTGGATGGAGATGTTGCGGGGAAGAAAGGTTCGAAGGTGAAGGCCCCGGCGAAGAAAGCGAGAAAGCCGGTGGCGGATGCGATATTGAAGCCGGTGAAGAAGGGTGAGCGGAAGACGCTTTTGAATCCGACGGATGAGTCGCAGGTGCGGAGCGTCAACGGGCATGAGCTGTCCTTTACGAATCTCAGCAAGATATTCTGGCCGAAGGAGAAATATACGAAGCGCGACCTGTTGAACTATTATTACCAGGTGGCGCCTTATATTCTGCCCTATCTGAAGGACCGGCCACAGTCATTGAACCGGCATCCCAATGGGATCACCGGCCCCAGTTTTTATCAGAAGAATGTGAGTGGAAAGGTTCCGGACTGGATCGAGACGTTTCCCTATCATGCGGAAGGCGATAAGGAGGACAAGGAATTTTTGGTCTGTACGGATGAGGCCAGTCTGTTGTATATGATCTCGCTTGGGTGTATCGAGTTGAATCCCTGGAGCAGCCGGGTGAAAGCGCCGGATAATCCGGACTGGTGTATCATCGATCTCGATCCTGACAAGAAGACGCCGTTTGACCAGGTGATCGAGGCGGCGCAGGTGACGAGGAAGGTGCTGGATGCGGCGGGGATCGAGTGTTATTGCAAGACCTCGGGTTCGACGGGTATCCATGTCTATTTCCCGCTGGGGGCCAAATACAGCTACGAGGAGTCGAAGGAATTTGCGCGGGTGGTTGTGCAGCGGGTGAATGGTGAGATCCCTGCTTTTACTTCGATCGAGCGGACGGTGTCGGCGCGGAAGGGGAAGATGTATCTCGACTTCTTACAGAACCGGCCGCAGGCGACGATCGCGGCGCCTTATTCGGTGCGGCCCAAGCCGGGGGCTACGGTGTCTGCGCCGCTGCGTTGGGAGGAGGTGAAGAAGGGATTGCGGATGCAGGACTTTACGATCCGGACCATGAGCGACCGGCTTAAAGAAATGGGTGATCTCTTTAAGCCGGTGCTTGGAAAGGGGGTCGACCTGTCGAAGGCCTTGAAAAAGTTGGATCGTTAGATCACGGCGTCCTGGAACTTCCTGCTCCGGTAGAAGAAGGGGATGCAGGAGGCGCTAAGACCTACGATGAGGAGGACGCCGCCCATCAGTCCATGCCAGCCGCTGTCCAGGCGCGGATCGCCAAAGCGAACGGCCGACACCGTCTTAAACGTCAGCCAGGCGGTAAGCGCCAAAAAAACGATGAAGTAGATGGTGTCCCCATTGCGGATATAGCGGATGAAAAAATAATAGATGATGCCGAGGGCTGTCAGCAGGATGTTGATGGCGAAGATCAGGGAGGAGACGTTGATGATCTCCGATGGAATGTAACCTGTCTTGTCGCGATAGCCGATGTTGTAGGCGAGGCAGATGACCGTGTCGATGATGCCGATAAAGAGGCCGGTCATCATAGCTTTAAAGAAGTCTTTGTTATTCATATACCCATTATTTTAGAGTGACGTAATAATTTCCTTCCCTGGACGAGTATGCGTTTTGTCCGGTTCGGAGAATCGTATTGGATCTCTTTTTGCCGTTGGCGGCTGTAGTAATCCAGCAAGGCGCGGGCCGTGACGGTCCCGATGACCCTTTCCCCATCTTTTACGAGGAGGCTATCGATGGTATATTTCCCCATCAGTTCGGCGGCCATGCCGGCGTCTTCGGATGCGTTGATGTAATATTCCGAAACGGCGTCGGAGCTAACCGGGACGATCAGGTGTCGTACGGCGACATTCCTGAGGATGTCGGGTTCATAGGCATCGGGGGTCTTTACGCCGCGGCGCAGGATCTTTTCGGTCATGATGGTCCCTTTCATCAGGAAGAAGGAGACGAAGTAGGCGGCGACGCAGCCGCCGAGCAGGGGCAGGAGACCGTTTATCTGGCCGGTGGTTTCGAGTGCGAAGACGATGGAGGTGAGCCAGGCCCGTGAGGCGCCGGCGAACATGGCGGCCATGCCGATGAGCGCGGCCGTGGGGATATTGATACCCGAATCCGGGAACCAGTTGAGGATGACAGTACCCAGGAGGGCGCCGAGGGCGCCGCCGATGGTGAACAGCGGTGCGAGGGTCCCGCCGGAGGTGCCGCTGCCGAGGCTGATCGACCAGGACAGGTATTTCAGCACGCAGAGGAAGAAGACCACTTTCAGGGGGGTGGAGCCGGTGAGCAGGCGTTGGATGTTGTCATATCCCACGCCCATGGTATGCGGGGCGAAATAACCGATGACGCCGATGGCGACGGCACCGATGGCAGGCCACCACATCCAGTGGATGGGTAATTTTTCGAAGGTATCTTCTATCCAATAGATAGAGTGGGACACTCCTGTCGCGACGACGCCGACCACGGCGCCGAGGAGGACATAGATGGCCAGGGCGCCATTGGAGGCTGCCGGGATGGAGGGCATGGAAAAAACGGGCTGATGACCAAAGAGCAGGAAGTGCATACCCGCGCCGGTGACGCAGGCCAGGGCGACGGGGATGATGCTGCGGGGGGAGAATTCAAACAATAATAATTCCACTGCGAGCAGGACGGCTGCCAGGGGGCTGCCGAAGATGGCGGCCATACCGGCGCAGGCGCCCGCGGCCAGGACGATCTTTCGTTCGGAGGCGGAAATATGTATCCACTGGCCCGTGAGCGAGCCAAAGGCGCCACCCGTTGCGATGATGGGGCCTTCCGCGCCAAAAGGACCACCGGTGCCGATGGAGATGGCCGCCGACAGGGGTTTTAAGAAGGTGAGTGCGGGAGGGATGCGGCTTTCCGCGAGAATGATCTTTTCCATTGCTTCGGGGATGCCGTGGCCGCCGATGGCTTTTGAGCCGAAGCGGGCCATGAGTCCTACCCCTACCGCGCCGATAATGGGGACGGCGATCACGAGAAGTCCCAGCTGATTGCCGGCCGGGGAGGTATTTTCGAAGGAAAGACGGCCATAAAATGCGAGATTAGTGATACCGTCGATGAGATAAACAAGAACTTTAGCTACTATTCCGATGATGATGGCGTTGGCGATGACCTGGATACTGAGATAAAACACGCGCCGGTTGACTGTATGTCGAGACATAGTGCAAAGATATTGCATAAACCATATTTTTGCCGATATTTTTTATTGTTTGACTTTAAAAAGTATTGTATAAACAATATTATGAATGGATTAGCCTGTGATCTAAACCGCTGTTTTTTATGCCGGAATTGTCTTCCGGAATGGAAGGAATTGATCGCCGTGAAAAAGCGGACTTTGGCGATAAAAAAGGGAAAGACCCTGTTTCGGGAGGGGGAGAGAGTGGAGGGGATCTTTTTCCTTTACAGTGGGGCTGTCAAGATCCATGCGCCGTGGGCAGATGGGCGGGAGATGATCTTCCGGTTTGCCCGGGGTGGGGAGATCGTGGGTCACCGGGGTTTGTGGGGCATGGGGCCGGACGGCAGTGCCCTCTACCCTATCTCGGCTACGGCGCTCGAGGACACGATGGCGTGTTTTATCCCGAACGAATTCCTGGAGGCGAGTTTGAAGGCTAATCCCTCGTTGAGTTATACGCTGATGCATTTCTATGCCGCGGAACTGCAGAAAGCGGAGAAAAGGATGAGGGACCTGACGCATATGGATGTGAAGGGCCGGGTCGCCAATGCGTTGCTGGATATCGAGGAGATCTTCGGCCGGGGTGCGGAGGGGGTGATCGCGATGCCGTTTACGCGGCAGGATATCGCGGCGTATGCGGGGACGACGTATGAGACGGTGTTTAAATTCTTCAATGAACTGATAGCCTTGGGGGTTATCGTTACCGCGGGGAAGGAGATTAGAATTGCGCTGGGGGAGCGGTTGAGGCAGCTGGCGGGGCGCTGAGGGGCGATGCGGGCGTCCGCAGGAGGCCGTCGGGCGCGGAGCGTTCAGCAGTGGGCGCGGCGGGGTCAGCAGTGGGCGTGGAGATAGAAGTCGGCGGCGAGGTGGCGGACGGCGGTTTCTTTTTCCCGGCAGTCGTGGGTCATCGCTTCGCTGTCTTTGTGGTCTTTACCGGCCCAGGCGGCCACCATCATGGCGGCGTCGTGCCACTGCCCGATCGCTTCCTGGAGATCGTCGAGATATTTTCTATCCAGGCTCAGGCTTTCCCTGATGGGCGGCGGCAGGAGTTTTTCCACGTATAGGAGAGATTTGATTTGTTTGCGGGCCTTGTGCAGCTCGTCGCTGGAGCCTGTGAGGAGGATACCGGTGGTGATGAGCTGGATGGCGTACCAGTCGCGGATGGAGTCTGAGGTGACGGATCGGACGTCGGCGATGACCCGTCGTCCGGCGCGTTTGCCGTTGCGGCGGTACTGTTCTATCTTCCGGAGGAATTTCTCGGTTTCGGCGGCTTCCAGTTGTTGCTGTTGGGTCTTGCCGGCGTCGCGGATAAGACCGGCCTGCCGGAACATTTTGTTTAACTGATCGAAATCTTTCAGCGCTTTTGTGCCGGCGCAGGCCTTTGAGAACCGGGCCACCGCTTTCAGCTTCTTCAGGCTCACGCGCAGCTGGTGCAGGGCTTCGGGGTCCCGGGACCCGGCGAAGGCATGCAGGTGCAACTGCCATTCCCCGTTTTTTTTGCGCAGATATTCCTTTTGCTTTGTTTTGGAAAGCATCACCCGGTGTATTTACTGTTTATAAAGGTAAGAATCTGCCGGCGGCTGTCAGCGGAGTCTTTTATGTTCGTTGCCGCTTCGGCCACCTGCGCCAGTTGGTCGTCGTGGATGGTGTCTCTGAACCAATTGGTGTAGTCGTGGCGATGGAGATGCCATGACCAGGTGTCTTCGTCGATGCCTTCGGCGATGTGGGCGAAGAGCATCAGGTTGTTTGCCACGAGGTGCAGGTGTCCATGGCGGCCGGTGAAGACGAAGCTGTTGTCGCCCATATCGCCGGCGGCATATTTCTTTTTATGCCGCTGCATCAGTTGGTGCGGCAGCTGGTAACGGGCTTTGAACGGCGGCTGTGCGTTATCGGGATACCAGACGCAGATCTCCCCATCTTCGAGCGGTGGGATCTGTTCGGGTATGGGCCGGTGGAGGATCTCGCCGACCTGCTGAAAGGGGTAGCCGGGATTTCCGCCGATCGTGATGATCGTGCCGATCTTTTGCAGGACGGCGGGATGTACCGCGTGAGGAGAGGTGCTGATGATGATAAAATTGTTGAAATCCGCCGGCATGCGATCGGCCAGCATGACCGATTCCGGCGGCAGGAGGTGATGGGCTTCATCGAGGATCAGCCAGTGCGGGCGGCCATATTCCACCCGGAGGCTGGTGAGGGCTTCCAGCAGCCGGCAGAAAAAGGCGGGGCGGTCGGCGAGCGGGACGGAAAGGGCGCAGACGACCAGGGACTGGCCGGGGTCCCGGAGCAGCTGGTGGATCTCTTCGGGCGGCGGCACGGCGGTCTCGTTGCCGATGACGGTGACCCCGGGCATCTGGAGGTAATCGCCTTCGGGATCGATGAGGCAGAACTGATAGTCATGACGGATCAGGGTTTCGAGAATGGCGGTGGTGAAGGTGGATTTGCCGCCGCCCGTGACGCCGGAGACCAGGATACCGCGCTGATAGGGGCTGATGCTATACGGTCCGTTATCGGTCTCGCCCAGTTGCAGATAATGGCGGGTCAGTTTCCCGTCGAGATCGCAAAGATCGTTGTCGATTAGGCGGTGGATCAGTTCTTCAACTCCGCCGCCCTGGGGTTTTGCCGTCACCCAATCCGCCATCTCTTTTACCGAAGGCAGGGCGTTGGTGACGGCGACGGCGCATTCCGCGGTTTGGAGGAGGGAAAGATCGTTCTCTGCATCGCCGATGGCCACGGTGTTGTGGGGCGAGAGGTGGATCGATCGCAGGAGCGCCTGCAACCCGGTGGCTTTGTTTATGCCGGAGGGCAGGATCATGACGGCGCCTTTATTAAAGATGACCTGGAGTTCGCTGCCGGTGGCCTTTATCGCCTCGAGGACCTCCTGTTCGTGGGGTTCCCAGGTGGCGACGATGACCTTTCCGACGGAGAGGGGATGGACGCCTCGTTGGCGGAGCTGATCGACAAACCTTTCATCGGGCGGCGGGCCGAGTGGGGTTTCTTCGCCGGTGGCGCAATTGACGATGAGTCCGCCGTTCTCCGCGACGATATGATCGAAGAGCCGGTATTCGGGGAAGACGAGCACGAGGTCTTTCATCTCGCGGCCGGTGACCAGGACGAGGCGGCGGCCGGTGGCTTTTAGCCGGCGCAGTTTTTCTTCCACGGCGGGATCGACGCGGCCGTGTGCGGCGAGGGTGCCGTCATAATCCGATGCGAGGACCTGGTAGCGCATGGATCAGACACCGGACTTACCGGCGTTTTCTATAAAGTGTTTAAAATGGTAGATATCCGATTCGATCTTCTCGCGGAAGCCGGGGGTGAGCAGGCGGGAAAGCCGTTGGCCGATGACGCCCGCGGGGGCGCGATACGAGAGCATGACATCGATGCGGGTGGCGTTGCCGGGGGTGGATGCGAAATTGATCTTTGCGGTGACGTCGATGGGTGCGCCGGGAACGGACGCGAGGGACAGTTCGCTGTCTTTTTCTTCGCGGACGATATTGGCTTCCCAGCGGATATCGCCGATGCCGGGCATTTTCATGGTCCAGGCTGAGGTGGTCCTGTCGAGTTCGTCCACGTTGCCGAGATGGCGCATGAAGAGGGGCCAGTTCTCGAGACTGCGCCAGAAGGCATACACTTGTTCGCGCGGCTTGTTGACGACGACGTGGGTCCGCACGTTGACATTGGAAGGATGGGCATGGCGGCTTGTGGCTTTCCATGCGGCGCTGATGGGACAATGACCCGAGACGGCGCGATACAGCAGGTATGCGCCGCCGAAAAGCAGCAAGGAGTCGGCTTTATGTTTTCTTGTCACATAATAGACAAGCAATGAGCCGCCAACGGCGGAGAGGATGCGCTGGGCATCACCGATGTCGGCCGGTGCATCCTGGTGTGTGTGAAGTTGCATAAGACATTTTACATGAGTTTTGCAAAACATCTGCCAGGGTCGGCAATGCGGGTGATCACCAATCATAAGTATTGGGGTATCAGCCTTTTGGATCGAGGGCCTTTTTGATGCGTTGCGCCAGGTCCTGGAGGTGATATTTTGTCAGCCTGTCGGTGGTCAGGGGTATTGCGGCGACGATCTTTTCGCGCAGTACGGTCAGTTCTTCCCTTGCGATGGAGGGCAGGTCGGTATTCTTTGTATTCGGGCCGAAGAAGATGACCAGTCCGCCGAAGCCGGCGGAAGAGCCGGTGGAAGGGTTGACTATGGAGATCAGTGATTCCACATAGGTTTTTTGCAGCGCCCGGCGCCAGGCGTCGGTGGGCTTGTGGGTATCCAGTTCGCCCCACACTCCTTTGCGGACGTCCGCCAGCAGATCTACCACGGTGTATACTTTTTTCTGGCCGTAGCGGTTTGCCGACAGCAGGAGGCTGTTGAGCCTGTTTGTCGAAAGGAGGCTGGAGAGTACGCCGCTCTGGATCGGGGAGATGGGGTCGCCGCTGTTGGGACTGCTGATCTTGTTCAGGATGCTGTCCGACATCAGCCAATATGGAGTCGTGAAGAGCTGTTTGTTTAGGAAACCGACGGCCTCGTGCTGGATTTGACGGGGAGCGGGAGTATAGACATCGCCGGGTTGCTCGACGCTGTGGAGGTTCTCATAGACTCCGCCTACATTCTTCAGAACATGGCCCAAATAGCGGTTGTACTGGGTTACCACCTGCCGGTACATATCCGTCAGGTTCTCATATTTATCTCCTTCTTCCTTTGTCCATACCGGCAGGCCGGGAAGGATGCGCCGGAGGTTGAGGATACCGTATTCGCTTGCTTTTACGCTGTTGTCGCCGAGATCTTCGGTCTGTGCGCGGGGGTCCTGGTTGAAGCCTTCGCCGCCGAACCAGAGGCGGGGGTTGGCGCGGAGGCTATCGATGATCCATTTGTTAAGGATCTTTGCTTCCTCTTTCGGATCTTTCCCGCCCGCGTAGGCGTAGCCCCAGCGGATGGCCCAGCGGTCGTATTCCCCGATGCGGGGGAAGAGATCGGCTTCGGGGATATTGTCTCCGGGCTGGGCGACATAATTGAACCGGGCATAGTCCATGATGGAGGGGGTATGGCCGTGGGCGTCGAGCCAGGCTTTGTCGCGCAGGCGATCGACGGGTACGGTGCTGCTGCTGCCCATATTATGCCGGAGGCCGAGCGTATGGCCGACTTCGTGGGAGGAGACGAAGCGGATCAGTTGCCCCATGAGGCTGTCGTCGAGATGCATTTTGCGGGCGCGGGGGTCGACGGCGCCTGCCTGGATCATATACCAGTCGTGCAGGACCTCCATGATATTGTGATACCAGCCGATATGGCTTTCGATGATCTCGCCGCTACGTGGGTCGTGGACGTTGGGTCCATAGGCGTTCTCTATATCCGAGGCGAAATAGCGCAATACGGAATAGCGGGCATCCTCGAGGCTCATGGTGGTATCGGACTCGGGCCATTCGCGGGCTTCGATGGCGTCTTTAAAACCCGCGTTCCCGAAGGCCTGCTGCCAGTCGTTGACCCCCTGGATCAGATAGGGTACCCATTTGCGTGGGGTGGCGGGATCGATATAATAGATAATGGGTTTTGCCGGGCGGACCTTTTCGCCGTGCAGCCAGCGTTCCCGGTCTTCGGGGCGGGGTTCGAGCCGCCAGCGAACGATGAACTGCTGGTTGTCTATTTTTTGTTGTTCGTCGCTGTAGACGACATAGTCATCTGCGAAGAAGCCTACCCGCGGGTCGAAAAGCCGTTTGGCCATGGGGTTCGCCGGCAGGAGGATCAGGGAAGTATTCAGTTCGAGCGTGACGGCGCCCGCGGCGTCGGTGGGGGAAGAGAAGGAGATGCCGAAGGGGGAGGCCATTCCGCCGCTGGAGGAGAAGGTCTTGACGCTTCGCACTTCGGTGTTGATGGGATAGGTATTGATATGCTCGATATAGCTTCGGTCCGAGGCCAGGCCGCCGAGGCGCATCCTGCTTTTGATGGCCTGGGGGATGCTGACGATGAGGTTATCGCCTTTGAAGTAATCGGTCACGTCGATGACGACCGAGGTGGAGTCCTTGCCATAGGCTCTGATCTCGAAGGCTGCGGCGATGGGATCCACGCTGGAGTTTTTCACGGCCTTATAGATCTTGTTTGTCGAGTCGGCCATGCTTACGAGGGTGACGACGCGAAGAAACAAGGTATGCGCCGGTCCTTTTTCCCATTCGAGGGTTTGCTGGTTGGCGAGTTCGCCGCCATAGATGCCGCCGCCGGCAGCGGTCTTGCTAAAGCGGGTGATGGCCATGAACTCCCGGCCCAGCAGGGAGTCGGCGATCTCGAAATACCATTTTTCGTCGACTTTGTGTACGGTGAAGAGACCGGAATGGGTGACGGCTTTGGCGGTGATGACCTCTTTATAGGGTTTCGGGCCTTGCCGCGGGGTGGGGAAGCCGGGGTAGGCGGGTGGTTTCGGTTTGGAGGTATCTGTTTGGGCGGGGGGGACGGTACGATGTCTGCGTTGAGCCGTTGCGGTGGAGATCGACACTGCGGCTATTGCCGCCATCCAAAGAGCGTGAGTTATTAACTTCATATGAGGCCGGTAAAACTATACGATTTTTCCCTGCTAAATCGTTAAATAGGCAAAAAAATTGAGACTAGCCCCCACCCTTCGGGCCGGACTGGCGCCGGTTCTTGCCCTTGCCTGCTGTTTTTCCGTAGTTGCCCAGCAAAATGCCCCTGCCGAGGCCGAGCATGCCCGGCTCCTGACGGGTAAACACCGTGACCTGATCGCCTATGCCGGAAAGGATCATTCTTTTACGCTGGAAACGGCCGTGCATTCGGCCAAACCTTCGGATGTGCCCGGGTTTATCACCGTGGACAAGCAGATCGTGCAGGCCACGGTCATTCCTGTCGACAGGGGTATCGATCTCCGGCAGATGACTCCCGCGCGGGAGAAGGAGGTGTTGCAGAAGTATATGCAATTCGAGCTGGACTATTACCGGAAGAAGCTGAAGCAGCGTTATAGCCATCTGCAAACGGAATGGATGACGCTTCAAGGCAGGCTCTTTCTTGTTTGGTATTTCGACATGCCTGAAAATTACAAGCTGGTGAGCCGGCAGGTCTACGTCTCCACTTTGTTCTTTGATGGGGTCATGGATCTGAATGCGCCGGTGTTCAAATCCGATGACTGGGGCAGGGCCCGGGCTATCCTCGTGCGGCTTGCGAAGACGATGAAGACCTATGACAAGCGGCTGGATCTGGCGGCGTTGGGAAAAAAATTGTAGTATCTTGAGAGGGCTATGAGAAGAGTCCTTCATTTTCTATTACTGCTGTTTTGGGTTTTACCCGTTTTTTCACAATCAAAGACTGTTACCGACTATTTCCCGCCGCGGGGGGAATGGGCGCATCGTTCACCGTCGGCGCTGGGACTGGATTCCGGGGCGCTGACCGCGGCTATTGCGTTTGCCAGGGAGCATGAGGCGAAGGCTCCGCGGGACCAGGCGCTTGGGCAGGCCGAGAGCTTTGGCAAGGCCGAGCCTTATGACGAGATCGTCGGGCCGATGAAAACGCGTGGCGAGCCGACGGGGATCATTGTTTATAAAGGATATGTCGTTGCCGAGTGGGGTGAACCGAAGCGGGTGGATATGACCCATAGCGTGACGAAGAGCTTTTTGTCGTCGGTGATCGGCGTGGCGGTGGATCAGGGGTTGATCCGCAGCGTGCTGGATACGGTGGCGGATTATGTGCCGCCGGTAGAGGTATATGATCCCCTGGCGCCTCTGCGGATGCCGGGCGAGGCGTTGAAGCCGGACCTTCTCTATCCCTTCGCGAGCGAGCATGACCGAAAGCTTACCTGGGATGTGATGCTGCGTCAGACGAGCGACTGGGAGGGGGTGTTATGGGGTAAGCCCGACTGGGCGGACCGGCCGGTGGGCAAGCCGGATGAATGGACGACGAGAGCGCGCAACGCGCCAGGCAGCGTTTGGAAATACAATGATGTCCGGGTTAATGTGCTGGCGCTGGCCGCCACCTGTGTCTGGCGGGCGCCGCTGCCGCAGGTGCTGAAGACGTATATCATGGACCCTATCGGCGCTTCGACTACCTGGCGCTGGTATGGGTATCGTAATTCGTGGATCGTGCTGGATGGTCAGGCGGTGCAGGCGGTGAGCGGCGGCGGTCACTGGGGCGGCGGGATGTTCATCAACGCGTATGATATGGCGCGGTTTGGCTGGCTGACCTTGCACCGGGGGAATTGGAATGGCAGGCAGCTGCTTTCCGACCAGTGGGTGAAGCAGGCGCTTACGCCGACCACGGCCAATCCCGGGTATGGTTATATGAATTGGTTTCTCAATACGGATAAGAAAATGTTGCCGGATGCGCCGGCTTCGGCGTTTGTGCATATCGGCAACGGGACGAATTTTATCTATGTCGATCCCGAGCATCATCTCGTGGCGGTGGTCCGGTGGATCGAGAACTCGTCGATGGACGGGATGGTAAAGAAAATATTGAGCGCGTTGAGCGGGGCCGCTGAAAAAAAGTAAATGGAATGGAGCTGGCAAAGACCTATCGAATAGAGACGGAGCGATTGGTGATCCGTTGTTATCAGCCGGGTGATGCATATATGATGCATGCGGCCATCACCGGGAGTCTGGACCATCTGCGGCCCTGGATCCCCTGGGCCCGGCAGGAGCCGAAGGAATTGGAATGGATGGTCGGTTTTATCCGGATGTTCCGGGGGCAATTCGATCTGGGGCAGGATGCGGTGTATGGGATCTTCGACAAGACGGAAACGGAGCAGATCGGAGGAACGGGGTTACATAACCGGATCGGCAAGGATGCGCGGGAGATCGGTTACTGGATCAATGTAAAGCACATCCATAACGGCTATGCCACCGAGGCTGTGCGGGCGCTGATCAAGATTGGGTTCAGGATCGAGGGGCTTTCGAGGTTGGAGATCCGGTGTGATCCCGACAATGTCTTTAGCCGGCGGATCCCGCAGCGACTTGGCTTCCGGCATGAGATGACGTTACGAACTAATAGCACGGATGGGGATGCGACGCCGTCGGATCTGATGATCTGGGCGTTGAGCCGGCGGGATTATGAGGTCGAGGGGGGTGATGAGATCGAGTTGCGCGCGTACGATCTTATGGGCAGGCAACTCTGAGGCGGAAAATTGCATTAAGCTTTACTATGATACGCTCCATCCTTCGCTACAAGGGTTCTTTTCTTTTGAACCTGCTTGGGCTAACCCTCGGCTTCTGCTGTTTTCTTCTTGCTTTATCTTTTGTTTTTTATGAGCGCAGCTATGATCACTATCCTGGCAAGCGGGACCGGATCTGCCGGATGGCGACGGATATCTCTTCCGGCGGGGTCGAGACCCATGTGGGACTATCGCTGGGGCTTCTTTGCGATCAGCTGCCGCGGGCCTTTCCGGAGATCGAGCGAATGGTTCGCTTCCAGGCCTATTCCGGCCGGACGGGACTGCGGCGGAAGGCGGAGGAGCCGGTGATCCCGGTGAAGACGCTTTATTATGCGGATGAGAGCGTCCTTTCGGTGTTTACCTATCCCCTGACCGAGGGGGATGTGCGCACCGCGCTTGCGACGCCCAACAGTATCGTGCTGACGGCGGCGCTCAAACGCCGGCTCTTCGGATCGGGGCCTGCCCTGGGTCAGACCCTGACGGAGAACGGGAAGCCGTTGAAGGTGACGGGTGTGTTAGCGGAGTTGCCCGGGAATTCCGATCTTTCCTTTGATGGGCTGGTCTCGGTGAAAACGCTGAAGCCTGAAGACCGGGGCGACTGGGCGTATTGTTTTATTTTATTCCGCAGTCCGGGCGCAATGGGGGCTTTTCAGCATAAGCTGGATACGCTGACGAAGAATCAGATCAACCCACAACTGGACCCGGATGGGAACACCCGGTTTGGGTTTGTTCTGCAGCCGCTGTCCACCCTTCACTACAGTGCGCCGCGCGAGCGGGACACGCCCAAGGGCAATCCCATTTATGTTACCATCTTTCTTGTCACCGGGGTGCTGATCCTGTTGATCGCCTGCATCAACAGCATCAACCTCAGCATCGTGAAATCTTTTTCGCGGGTGATGGACGTGACGATCAAAAAGATCTACGGAGCGAGCCGGGCGCGGCTGATCGGGCAGCAAGTCCTTGAAACCCTGTTTACCGGGTTGGTGGCAATGGGTCTTTCGTTTGTGTTGCTCTGGTTGCTGTTGCCTTATTTTTCGGTGATGGTGAACCGCAGTATGGTGCTGTCCGATGTCTTCAACCGGAAGGTGATGATTGCGGCGGCGGGTGCGTTGGGGCTGCTGGCGCTTGGCGGTTCCCTGTATACGGGGGTATTTCTGGGCCGGGTGCGGCTGGCCGAACCATTACGGGCCAGGACCAGCCGGGTCGGCGGGTTGCGGATCCTTCCGCGGATGATGCTGGGCTTTCAGTTCTTTATCACTATCGGGATGTCTATCGCCGCCCTTTCGGTTTACCGGCAGGTGCATTATCTCAGGAGCACGCCGCTTGGTTATAACCCCGACAATATATTAGTCGTCAATCTGCCGCAGAACGAGGAAGCGGCTTCGGGCGACCGGTACCTGAGGAGTACGCTGGCCGGCGATGCGAATGTGGTGACGACGGCCTCCTGTGCCGAGTCGGGATTGCCGGGGAAGGGGGTGGATGTCGATGTATTCCATTACCGGGAGCGGGGGTTGCAGGTAAAGAAAACGATCTATCATATCGATGTGGATGCCCATTATCTTGCCGCATTGCAAATCCCGGTTATCCAGGGGAGTGGATTCCCCGATGTCGGGGACAGCGCAGCCAGCGGGAATGCGCTTGTTACCGCCTCGTTTGTGCGGATGGCCGGCTGGAAGGATCCGCTGGGCGAGGTGTTTTACAATGAGAACCGGAAGGCCCGGGTCATCGGGGTGATCCCGGATTTCCACTACGGCAGTCTGCACAGCGCGATCCAGCCGATGGTGCTTTTTCAGCAGGTGGGTGAACCGGAATGTCTTCTTTTGCGCGTGGGCAGGTCGAAAACGGCGGCGGTGCTCAAGGGGTTGGAGGAGCATTGGAAGAAAGCATTTCCCGAGCTGCCTTTCAGCTATTCCTTTCTTGACGAACAGTTGCGGCAGCAATACCGGGATGATTACAATCTTTTGAGTTTGTTGCTGGTGTTAACGGTGCTGATGATCGGTATCAGTTGTATCGGGTTGGTGGCGTATGTATCCTTTCTGCTGCGGATGGCCAGGACGACCATTGCGGTACGGCGGGTCATCGGCGCGCGATTTGGGCATATCTATACGCTTTTTGTGCGGCAATTCGTCTGGCTGTTGCTGATCGCTTTTTTGGCGGCTGCGCCGCTGGCGTGGTGGTTTGCGGATAGCTGGCTGCGGCAGTTTGCGTATCATATCTCACCGAGGCCGATTGACCTGGTGATCGCGGTTGTTGCGATGGGCGGGGTGGTTGGGTTGATCGTGCTGCGGTTTACGTTGCAGAATGTCCGGGTGAATCCGGCGCGCGTGCTGAGGGAAAATTAAGATCGGCCGGTCATTTGCCTTTTTGGCCCAGTTCGCGATAGCGGAGCATGGCTTCCACAAAATAATAGTCTGCGTAGGTGAGCGGGACATCGACCTCGCTGTGAGCGGGGAAGTGGCCGACGCTGTGACGGAGGAGGAAACCACCGTTGGAGCCGACGACTGCTTTGTAGTTGTTGGAGGAGAGGTTGACGATAATCTTCTCGGCGACGTCCAGGTATCCGCGGGCTTCGTCGCGCTGGACATAGTGGCTGAGTTCGATGAGGGCGGAGGCCATGACGGCGGCAGCGCTCGCATCGCGCAATGCATAGGGGATATTTGGTGCGTTGAAGTCCCAGTAAGGGATCTTGTCTGCGGGCAGGTTGGGGTTGGTGAGGAGGAAGTGGGCAATATGGCGGGCCTGATCGAGATATTTTTGATCGTGGGTGGAGCGGTAGACCATGGTATAACCATAGAGGCCCCAGGACTGGCCGCGGGCCCAGGCGGAGGAGTCGGCGAAGCCCTGGGCGGTTTTTTTGGCGATGATCGCCCCGGTGACGGAATCGTAGTCGACGACGTGGAAGGAGCTATAGTCGGGGCGGTAGTGGTTGCGCATCGTGGTGTTGGCGTGCGTGACGGCGATCTTGTAAAAGGAACTGTCGCCGCTTACGTGGGTGGCCCAGAAGAGGAGTTCCAGATTCATCATATTGTCGATGATCACGGGATAGTGCCAGGGTTTGCTGTCCCAGGATTTGATGCAGCCGACGGCGGGGTGGAAGCGGGTGCTAAGGGAGCGGGCGCTGGTGAGGAGGATGTCTTTATAGCGGGGGCTGTCGAGGAGGCGGAGGCCGTTGCCATAGCTGCAGTACATCATGAAGCCGAGGTCGTGGGTGCCTTTGTTGTATTGCTCTTTTTCGAGAAGGGTGAGGCGGCGTTGGGCTTCGGCGAGTAAGGAGGTATCGTGGGAGAACTCATAAAGCTGGAAGAGGGTGCCGGGATAGAATCCGCTTGTCCACCAGTCCGCGTTGCTTGTTTCGAGGCGGTCGGCGTTGGCGTACCAGGTTTTTGGGAGCCGGCCGGTGGGCACTTTGCCCATGAGCACCTTGTATTGGTTGACGGCCTGGCGGAGATTGCCGTCGATGAGCCGCATCAGCGCGGGTTTGGGTTGCAGGTTTTTGTCTTTTTGGGCGTTGGCGGTGAGGACCAACAGGCAGCAGGCGATGGTTATGATGCGGGACATGCGGCAAAAATAGGTGAAACAGCGTATTTTTGCGGGCATGGATGAAAAATTGCAGGCATTGGGTCGTTTGCTGGATGGGGAGTTTTATTATGACCATACCATGCGGACCTTATATGCTACGGATGCGTCGGCTTACCGGGAGATGCCGCTGGCCGTGGCGGTTCCGAAGAATATCGAGGATATCCGGAAGCTGATCGCCTTTGCCAGGGCTGAGAAGACCTCGCTGATCCCGCGTACGGCGGGGACCTCCCTTGCGGGGCAGGTGGTGGGCAAGGGCATCATCGTCGATGTTTCCAAATATTTTACGGGCATCCTGGAGCTGAACGTTGAAGAGCGATGGGTGCGGGTACAGCCGGGCGTTATCCGGGACGACCTGAATCTATTCCTGAAGCAGCATGGATTGTTATTCGGTCCGGAGACGTCGACCGCCAACCGGGCGATGATCGGCGGGATGGTGGGGAACAATTCCTGCGGGAGCAATTCGGTTGTTTACCGGAGTACGCGGGAGCATTTGCTGGAGGTGAAGGCCTTGTTGAGTGACGGGAGCGAAGCGATGTTTGGCCCGATTGGGCTGGATGAATTTCATGCCCGATGCGAGGGCACGGGGCTCGAAGGCTCGGTATACCGGGAGATGCGGCGGCTGCTCAGCAACTATGATAACCAGGAGGGGATCCGGGCGCATTTCCCGAAGAAGAGTATCGAGAGGCGGAATACGGGTTATGCGCTGGATCTGTTACTGGAGACGGCGCCGTTTACCGCGGGCGAACCGGATTTCAATTTCTGTACGTTGCTGGCGGGTTCCGAGGGGACGCTGGCTTTTCTGACGGAGATAAAATTGAATCTCTCGCCGTTGCCGCCGAAGGAGACGGGATTGCTTTGCGTACACTTCAATACGATCGACGAATCGTTGAGGGCTAATCTTATCGCCTTGAAGTATGCGCCGACGGCCAGCGAGCTGATCGACCATTATATTCTGGAATGTACGAAGGATAATATCGAGCAAAGTAAGAACCGCTTTTTTGTGCAGGGTGATCCGGGGGCGATATTGGTGGTGGAGTGGAAGAAGGCCACGCGGGAGGAGATAACCGTCCTTGCGGGAAAGGTGGAGGCCGAGATGCGGGCGGCGGGGCTTGGGTATCATTTCCCTTTGTTGTTTGGGGCGGATACGGGCAGGATCTGGTCGCTGAGAAAGGCGGGGCTTGGTTTGCTCAGCAATCTGCCGGGGGATGAAAAGGCGGTGCCGGTGATCGAGGATACGGCGGTGGATGTGCAGGACCTGCCGGCGTATATCCGGGATTTTAATGAGATACTGAAAAAATATGGGTTGTATTCCGTTCACTACGCGCATGCGGGAAGCGGGGAGATCCATTTACGCCCGATCATCAACCTGAAGACGGCGGAGGGGAACCGGTTGTTTCGCGCCATTGCGGAGGAGATTGCCACGCTGGTGAAAAAGTACCAGGGTTCGTTGAGCGGGGAGCATGGAGATGGCCGGCTGCGGGGGGAATTCATCCCGCAGATGGTCGGTGATAAGAACTATAAATTATTCAAGGAAATAAAGCGAACCTGGGACCCGGCGAATCTTTTCAATCCGGGGAAGATCGTGGATACGCCGCCGATGAATGAGCAGCTGCGCTATGAGCCGGGGCAGCAGACGCCCTCCTTCCCCACCCTGTTCCGGTTTCATCAGCAGGATATCCTGCAGCATGCGGAGCAATGCAATGGAAGCGGGGATTGCCGGAAGACGCATCTGTCGGGGGGGACGATGTGTCCGTCCTTTATGGCGACGCGCAATGAGAAGGATACGACGAGGGCGAGGGCCAATATCCTGCGGGAATTCCTGACGCGGAGCGATAAGCCCAACCGGTATGACAACAAAGAGATCTACGATGTGATGGACCTTTGTCTGAGCTGCAAGGGTTGTAAGTCGGAGTGTCCCTCGAATGTGGATGTGGCGAAGCTGAAGGCGGAATTCCTGCAACATTATTATGATGCCAACGGGGTTCCGGTGCGGAGCCGGATGATCGCGTCCTTTTCGAGAAGTGCGAAGCTGGGGATGATCTTTCCCGCCGCGTATAACTTTTTTGTGCGGCAGCGCTGGGTGAAGAAGCTGGTGGGTTTTGCGCCGGAGCGGAGCATGCCGAAGCTGTATAAGACCACATTGAAGAAGTGGTGGAGCCGGAGAGACCGGCAGGGGGGCGCACTGGTCCGGCAGGGAGAGGCCCCGGGCCGGAAGGTGTATTTATTTTGCGATGAGTTTACGAACTATAACGATGTGACCATCGGGATGAAGGCGGTGAAGTTGCTGGAGCGGCTGGGGTATACCGTGGTGATCCCCGAGCATGTGGAGAGCGGGCGGACCTGGTTGTCGAAGGGATTGGTGCGGGAGGCAAAGAAGATCGTCGACCGGAATGTACGGATGCTGGCGCCGGTGGTCTCCGAGGAGGCTCCGCTGGTAGGTGTCGAGCCTTCGGCTATTCTTACTTTCCGGGACGAGTACCCCGACCTGGTGGCGGAGGAGCTGTTGGCCGATGCGCGGCGGCTGGCGACAAACAGCTTTTTGATCGATGATTTTTTGGCGCGGGAGATCGAGCGCGGGCATATCCGGGCCGATCAGTTTACGCGGGAGAAGCGGCAGGTGTTGCTTCACGGGCATTGCCAGCAGAAGGCCCTTGCGTCGGTGGCGGGGAGTGTGAAGGTCCTGTCGTTGCCGGAGAATTACACGGTGAGTGTCGTTCCCTCGGGGTGTTGCGGGATGGCGGGGTCCTTTGGGTATGAGGCGGAGCATTATGGCATCTCCCAGCAGATCGGGGAACTGGTGCTTTTGCCTGCGGTGAGGAAGCAGGGAGAAGGGACTATCCTTGCGGCACCGGGGACCAGCTGTCGTCATCAGATAAAGGATGGGACGGGGCGGATCGCACAGCATCCGGTGGAAGTGCTTTTTGAGGCGCTGGCCATTTGACCGGGAGGGTGTAGATTTGCGGAATCTATTATTATGGCAGAAACCCAGCAAAAATCACCAAGGACCTTTAGCCGAAAGATAGACCCGTTGCTCAAACCGAACAATGACACGGGTTTTGGCACCAATGCCGCCAGTTATGGGGGCCGGTTTATCAACCGGGACGGGACTTTTAACCTCCGAAAGGAGGGGGTTTCTTTTCTCAACCGGTTCAGCATCTATCACAGTATGCTGACGATGCCCCTGTGGAAATTCATCTCCCTGATCGTGGTGTTCTATTTTGGGATCAACCTGGTTTATTCCCTGGTGTACATGGCGGTGGGTTTGACTGAGTTGCAGGGGGTCATCGCCGCCACGTTCTGGGGCAGGTTCAAGGAGGCTTTCTTCTTTAGCGCCGAGACGTTTACGACGGTGGGTTACGGGCGGGTGAACCCCGTGGGTGACGGGGCCAACATCGTTGCCGCCATCGAGGCGATGAGCGGGTGGCTGTCCTTTGCGTTGGCCACGGGTCTTATCTTCGGGCGATTTGCGCGGCCGAAGAGCCACCTGGTCTTCAGTGATCTTGCGCTGGTCAGCCCTTATAAAGGGAAAACGGCCCTGATGTTCCGGTTTGCGCCTTATAAGGACAACCATACGATGACGGATGTGCAGATCCGGGTGAATATCGGGTTGAAGACGATGCAGACCGACGGCAATGCCGAGTATGTGTATTACGATCTGAACCTCGAGCGCACCAAGGTGGAGAGCCTGCCGATGAACTGGACGGTGGTTCATCCCATCGATGAGCAGAGCCCCCTGCAGGGGTTTACCCAGGAAGACATGGAGGCTTCGGATGTCGAGATCTATGTACTTATCCGGGGATTTGACGATGTGTATTCCAATGTTGTCCAGCAGCGAACCTCGTATACGTATCATGAGATCCGGTTTGACGGGAAGTTTATCCCAATGTACCGGGAGAGCGAGGATGGGCGGACGACGATCCTGGAGCTGCATAAATTGAATGAATTTGTCGATTTAAAACAGCGGTAATACTAAAAGCTGTATCCTTGGGTTAAACCGTGTGGAGGAATGCCGGTCATAAGACCGGTAGCATCGATTTAAAAGCCGTTGTTGAAGCCAGCAAAAAAATATTTGTGTCTCTTTTTTCTAGTCCTCCCGTTTCTGCGTCTAAAGGCGCAGGATTCTTTGTCTTCCAATAAGATAGATCTTGTCGACGTGGGCCGGTCGTTCCTGAAGGGGCACCGGGCCACCCGGACCGATACGGTAGCACAAAAGGTGGGGAGACTGCATATTTCAGCGCTTCCGGTGGCCGGGTATACCTTACAGACGGGTTTTGCGGGGGTGCTGAGCAGCAATTTCGCCTTTTATACCAGCGAGCATAGCCAGGCCAATCTGTCGAGTGTGCTTACGAGCATCACCTATTCCCAGTACAAGCAAATCATCTTCCCGATCCAGGCCAATATCTGGACGAAGGGGAACAAGTATAATATCCAGACGGACTGGCGGTATCTCAAATATCCGTCGCTGACCTATGGGCTTGGGGGGAATACGAATGCGGACAGCGGGTATAATATCGACTATGGCTATCTGCGGCTGCATCAGGCTATTTTGCGGCAGGTGACGCGGGACCTTTATCTCGGGCTTGGCTTCGACCTGGACTATTTCTGGAATATCCGGGAGGTGGACCCGCCGATGGCGAAGCCGACGGACCTCGAGCGGTATGGACTTAGCAATACGGAGCAGGCGGTGGGTGTTTCGCTGCATGTGCTTTATGACGATCGCCGCAATCCGATAAGCCCCGTACAGGGGACCTACGTGAACGTCAACTTCCGGCCCAATTTCAGCTTTCTGGGCAGTGACAATAACTGGCAATCCTTATTACTGGATATCCGGAAGTTTATTCCGCTTCCCGGCGGGACGCGTCATAATGTGTTGGCGGTGTGGAGTTATGACTGGTTTACGGTGGGCAATGGCAATCCCCCTTATCTCCTTCTGCCCAGCACGGGGTGGGATGCCTACAGCAATACGGCGCGGGGGTATATCCAGGGACGTTACCGCAGTAAGAACATGCTTTACCTGGAGTCGGAGTACCGGTTTGGCATCAGCAGCAACGGGTTGCTGGGTGGGGTCGTTTTCGCCAATGCCCAGTCTTTCTCGGAGATGGCCACGGGCAGGTTTACCTATATCCAGCCCGGGTATGGACTTGGCTTCCGGATCAGCCTGAACAAGTTCTCGCGCACCAACCTCTGTGTGGATTATGGGTGGGGGACTCATGGATCGGGTGGTTTTTTTGTGAACTTGGGTGAGGTTTTTTGAGTAACTTCCGAATATGAGAAAATTACCCGCACTGCTGGTGGCGTTGCTGCTGACGACCGCCGTCTTTTCCCAACAAAAAAATCCCCGTCTGGGCAATTCCAGCCGGGAGGACCGCAATGGATGGATCTATGTCCATCTGGAGGGGAGTCCGAGGAATATCGGGTTCCAGAACGGCTTTTTGCTTGCGGCCGAGATCGACAATCTGATCAAGGCGATGAAGCTTGTGTTGCCGCATGAGTCGGGCAAGGACTGGGCTTTTTACAAAGACTTTGCGAAAAAGAACTTCTGGGGGAAGATCGACCCCGAGTACCAGGAGGAGATCACGGGGATCAGTGAGGGGCTGAAGGCAAAGGGGAAGCCATATGATGTGTATGATATCGTGGTGTTGAACGGGAATATCGAGCTATCGCAATACTATGTCCCTTCGCTGGCCGAGAAGGCGCATCCGGGTTCGGCCGCGGCCAATAACAAGGCGCCGGGCAACTGCAGCGCGTTTATCGCCACGGGAAGCTATACGGCCGACGGGCAGATCGTCATCGGGCATAACAACTGGACGGATTATGTTTTTGGCGAGCGATGGAATGTCATCGCCGATATCATTCCGCAGACGGGGAACCGGCTGATGATGGATATGATGCCGGGGTTTATCCACAGCGGGGATGATTTTGTGGTCACGGGCGGGGGGATGGTGATCACGGAGACGACGATCACGCAGTTTAAGGGATTTGACGAAAAGGGGGTCCCGGAGTTTGTGCGGGCAAGGAAGGCGGCGCAGTATTCCAATAGTATCGACGACTTCATCCAGATCATGACTGCCGGGGATAACGGGGGGTATGCGAATGACTGGCTTGTCGGGGATATCAAGGCCAATGAGATTGCGCGGCTGGAGCTGGGGTTGAAGAATCATCCGGTTTGGCGGACGAAGGACGGGATGTATACGGGCAGTAATTGGCCGGCGGATGAGAAGCTGATCAGGGAGGAGACGACCTTTCAACCGGGGGACAGCACCAACTCGCCCAACAGCCGGCGGCGGCGTTGGGAGCAGCTATCCGCGGATCACAAGGGGAAGTTGAATGCGGAGGTGGGGAAGACGATTGAAGGGGACAGTTATAATGAATTGACGAAGGCGAAAGAGGCGAGCCGGTGTGTGATCGCGGGGCGGGTGGATACCGATCCGCTGGGATGTCCCGAATGGGGATGGGGGCCTTTTTATCCCGGGGGTACGGTACAGGGGAAGGTGACGACGGCGGCGCTGGCGGGGGAGCTGAAGTTCTGGGCGCATATGGGTAATCCCAGCGGGGAGGATTTCCTGGCGGCGCCTTATTTTGCGGCGCATCCGGAGTATGGATGGCTGTCGAGGTATCTGCGGGATATGAAGGCGATGCCGTGGACGATGTTTGAGGCAAAAAAATAGGGTAACGTAGCGGAGGGTCTACCGTACATTACCCAAGGAAATACATTGACAGATGCGCAGATGAACAGATGAATCGTACCAGGTTCGTCACAGGAAAGTAAGATGCCAGAGGTCAGATACCAAACTTAAGGCGACTAGCCACAATTACCGTACCATTTTACCTAGTCTCATGAGTGACTCACCTAGTTCTTGATCCTGATCACCGAAAAAGTATAGGGGGCGAGCGTTGGGGTCAGGTTTTTGCCATGGATGGGCAGGGTGGTATGGTTTGGGCTAACGGCCATGGGGTTGTCGAGGCTGTTGACGGCGTCGGGGCTGGCGGCAGTGAGGGTCCAGACGGTTGCCGGGGTCGTCGTCCTGCGGAGGTCTTCGAGGCGGATGGTGGGTGTTTGGGGTTTTGCGGCGGCGTTGACCAGCTTGATGATGACCTCGTGGGTGGCGCTGTCGATGGTGGCGGAGCCATAGAGTCCTTCCTGGCCGGTGAGGGGGCTGCCGTTGAGGGTAAGGGGGAGGATGGCGGTGCCTTTGTTTGTTGCGAACAACTTTTGCACATAGTAGTCCGGGGTGCCATAGGACCGGAGATTGTCGAACCAGATGAGATCGGGGGCCCACTGCCAGCCGTCGACGTGGGCGAAGAGGGGGGCGTAGGAGGCCATGCGGACGACGTCGGCGTTGCGTTCGAGTCCGGTCATGAACGCGGCTTCCGCGAGGGCGCATTCCCAATTGTTGCGATTATTTACCGACACCACTTTATCGCTTTGCGCGGCGTATTCGCCGGCGAAGATGGCCGGGCCGTTGCGATCATACCGATCGTAGCGGTTGGCGTTTTGCAGGAACCAGTCGGGTTTTCTGTAATAGTGTTCGTCGAGGATATCGGCGTGCAGCTTTCGCAGGGTATCGTTTAGAAAATCGAATTTTTCGCCGTTGGGATCGGGACCGGTACTGTTGACGAGGAGGATGCCGGGGTATTTCGCTTTTATGGCTTTCGAGAAGACTCTATAGCGTTGGACATATTGTGGTCCCCATTGTTCGTTGCCTACGCCCATCATTTTCAGGTGGAAGGGTTCGGGGTGGCCCATGGCTGCCCGGAGGCCGCCCCATTTGGTGGTGGCGTCGCCGTTGGCGAACTCGATGAGATCGAGGGCGTCCTGGATATAGGGATCGATATCGGGTATGGGTACCACCTCCGAGGTGTTGAACTGGCAGGCCATGCCGCAGTTAAGGATGGGGAGGGGTTGGGCGCCGATGTCTTCGGCGAGTTGGAAATATTCGAAGAAGCCGAGGCCGAAGGACTGGAAGTAGTCGGGGGTTGGGCGATGGGCGAATTCGGTGTTCCAGCGGTTGATGATGAGCTGTCGGTCTTCGACCTTGCCGACGGTTTTTTTCCATTGATAGCGGTTGGCGAGGTCGCGGCCTTCGACGATGCAGCCGCCGGGGAAGCGGATAAAGCCGGGGTGCATATCGGCGAGCAGCTGGACGAGATCGGCGCGGAGGCCGCCGGGTCTTTGTTTCCAGGTGTGGTCGGGGAAGAGAGAGATCATATCGAGGTCGACGGCGCCCTGGCCTTCGAAGCCGATGGAGAGGTGGGCATGGAGGTCGGTGGTGGTAGCGGTGAAGGATACCGTATCTTTTTTCCAGGTGCCGGTGGGGTTGAGCGGGAGTGTTGCGGCGCCGATGGACCGGCCATCGGGTGACTGGAGTTGGAGCCGGAGGGTTATGGGCGCGGTGGCGTGATCCCATACCGAGAAGTGGTAGGTTTCGCCGGCTTTGATGCCCATGCCGCGGAAGCCTTCGTTGGAGAGGGTATATGGGCCGTCGGCGTAGTGGGTAACGCGGATAAAGCGGGGGTTATCCGGCTTTTCGGCTGACCGGTTGAGGACGAGGACGGTGCCGTTACCGGGGACCGAACTGCGCTCCGTCCAGCCCATCAGGGGATTAGTGAACTCGAAGGAACGGTTTTTGACCAATTCAGCATAGAGGCCGCCGTCGGCGGCGAGATTGATATCCTCGAAGAAGATCCCCCACATGGTGGGTTGGATGGGGGCGCCGGGTTTATTGGTTTGGACGATAAGGTTCTGGGCTGTCGCGTGCTGGAAGAACGACAGGAAAAGCAGGGTATAAAAAAAATACTTTTTCCGGTTACGTTTCCGATGGCGGAGTTGACTATTGTTGACCATTGTACCTTATTAAAAGTAAATCATGAGTGAAAAGTCGACGGATCAATTGCTGTTATTCAGCGAATTCATTGATTTCTATTACCCTTCCATCTATTCGGCTATTACCCGGCTGACCGGGCTGGCCGACCAGAAGGAACTGGAGACGATAACGATGGATGTCTTCGATGAGCTTTGGAAGACGCGCGAACAGGTGTTGACCGAGATGCGTCCGCCGGCATTCATCTATAAGATCCTGATCCGTCATGTCTTTTCCTATCTCCGGAGGCAGGGGGCGGATGACCGGATCACCGCTTTACAGAGTATCCTCTACTCATTGCCTGAGGACGACCGGCCAGCCACCGATAAAAGCGAGCCGTTGCATACGTAGTTTCGATCTCCCCTTATCATTGGCATCATATCCGTGGAAGACGAGCCAGTCGCCGTCGGTAAACTCCACTACGGCGCAGTGCCCTACCCCATTCCAATTCTTATCTCCTTCCAGCACGAGCGAACCACCGCCAAGGGTCATCGGCGTTCCGTCGCGGTCCAGGTAGGGACCCTGTAGTTTTGCGGCCCGTCCCACCATGATCTTGTACGTGCTTTTCTCTCCCCGGCAACAATAATCGAAAGATACGAAGAGATAGTAATAATTGTCTTTTTTACAAATAAAAGGCGCTTCGATGGCGGCGTCACCGGCGGCGGTATCGGGGATAGCCTCGGTACGATGGCGGGAGGCCAGTGTGTACCATTGCTGGGGGTCGGCGAGGGCTTTTCCGTCGGCGGTCAGCTTTGTGAGTTTTATGCCGTCCCAGAAAGAGCCGAATGTGAGCCAGGGGGCGCCGGTCCCGTCGACGATGAGGTTGGGGTCGATGGCGTTCCAGCGATCGCGGCCGGGGATGGATTGGATGATCTTTCCCTCGTCTTCCCATTTGAATGCGGGGGAATGGGAGTCGAGGGTTTTGTTGGTGGCGAGGCCGATGCAGGAGGTGTTCTTGCCGAAGGCGGAGACGGCGTAATAGAGGTGGTATTTGCCGTTGAAATAGCTGATATCGGGCGCCCAGAAGTGTCCTGTGAAGCCCCGGACGGCGGTGGTGGTCCAGGCGGGCGGGGTGTTGAAGACCGGGGGTTGCGGGGACCAGTGTTGATGATCGGTGGAGGACCAGACGGCGATGCCCTGGCCGGTGCAGAAAACATAGTAGGTGCTGTCCTGGCGGATCATGACGGGATCGTGGACAGGGGGCGCGGCGGGCTGGACCGCGGGCAGGGATTGGGCGTTTGCAGGCCGTTGCGCAAGAAGGGCGACGGCGAGGAGGATGGCGATGGTTATTGTTTTTTTCCCCATGTTGCAGTGCCTGTGTTGTTTAATCCGGTGAAGATAAGGGTGGCTTTTTTATTCTCCCAGTCGCGGCCGGGCTGGACGAAGAGTTTGTCGGTGCGGCCGCCGGCGTAGCTGAGGCTGAGCCAGGGGGCATTATAGGTCCAGGTGTTTGCCGGATTGTTGTTGAAGGTTCCGTCGGCGGCGATGCTGAGGGAAGCCGAGGTTTGAAAGTTGGGCGACACCTGCTGGTCCTGGTAGCCGGGGACGACGAGGTAGTTGAGATCCATCTGTTCCCAGGCGCCGGTGAGGGCGGCGGCGGTGACGGTGGAGTCGCCTTCGCCGGCGTAGCGTTCGGGTGAGGCGACGGGCCAGCCATCGGGTGTCCAGAAAAGCTTCCGGACGTGAAGGTCCATATAGTTGAAGTCGACGCCGGGGCGGCCCTGGTGGGCGATAAAGAAATGTCCATTACCGTCATCGAAAACGGTGCAGTGGGCGGTCCCCTGCCAGCCGCCATGGCCGTTGAATCGATAGGGTGCGATGATCATCGGGCTGTGGTCGATGTTGGTGTTGGCGTCTGTTCCATTGTAATCGTAGAAGGGACCGTCGGGGGCGTCGGCGCGGGCGACGCGGACATTGTATTTTGTCGTCAGCCAATCGTAGGCGATGAAGAGGAAGTATTTTTTCAGGCCGGGATGATAGATGACCTCGGCGCCTTCGATATTGCCGTTGTACTGCCCGTTTGTGAACCCGCGGTTGGCGATGCGTTTGCCGATGTCGCCGGGATGGAGGGTGAGGCCGGTGGCGGGGTTGAGCTGGACGATATAGATGCCGTCATAGGCGGAGCCGTAGTACATCCATTGATCGCCGGAGGGCGTGACGACGACGGTAGGATCGATGGCGTTGGTGCCGGGTTGGTTTGGGGAGGAGGTGACGACGATCCCTTTCTGTGTCCAGGGACCTTCGGGAGCCGAGGCGGTCGCCAGGGCGATATCGCTCAGCTTTCCCGTGGCGGAAGCGAGACAGTAATAAAGACGGAGTTCCCCGTTTGACGGGAGAATATAGGGCGCCCAGAGGCCGGTGTTGGGAGTGCCGCCGCCGGAGCTGATGTACTGGGCGGCGATGGAGGGGATGCCGCCGAAGGCCCAGCCGGCGAAATGCCACTGGACGAGATCGGGCGATCTGCGGACCTGGATACCGGCGGGCGGCGTGGCGCCATAGGCGACGTCGGTGCTAAAGCAGTAATACTGGCCGTTGATCTTTTTTATCGAGGGGTCGTGTACGTTATAGGGTCCCCATTGGGATTCGTCGGCCAGGGGTGCTACGCCTGGGTAGGTGTCCGTGATGGAGTTGATGTCGAAGGCGGGTGGCGGCGGTGACGGAGTGGTGGTGGTCGTATCGGGTAGAGGGTGGGAACTGTCGTTCCCACCCTTTTTACAGGAGATGAAAATACAAATGATCAGGAGCCAGCGCATGGTTACCATCCTGGGTTTTGGAGTTCGCCGGGGTTGGCCTGGATATCGGCCAGGGGAATGGGCATGTATTCGCGGCCGGGGAAGTAGGTGTTGAATTCCGGGTCGCGGGCCTGGAGCATGGCGAGCTTTGCCGGGTCCTGGAGCCAGCCCCATCGGACGATGTCTTCGAAGCGGCGGCCTTCGAGGCCGAATTCGAGGAAACGCTCGTGGGCGAGCTGGTCGCGCATCTGCTGCTGGGTCATGTTAGGATGTACGGTGGCCAGGTCGGGCAGGCCCACGCGGGCGCGTACCTGCTGGATATAGGGATAGGCCTGGGCCGTCTGGCCGGTCTCGTTGAGGCATTCGGCATAATAGAGCAGGATATCGGCGTACCGTATCATGCGGTAATTGATCCCGGACTGGAAGGCTGCGGGGGTGAACTCGTTGGGATAGAACCCGTCGTTCTCGTATTTGCGGCAGAATACCTCGGAATCGTTCTTGCCGAATGTGGTCTGGAAGGACTGGCCATAGACCGTCATCGTGGGTGTATTGTAGAACATGGTGGCATAGAGGCGGGGGTCGGTGGCGCCGCCGGCGGTCTTCTCCTGCAGGAATTCGGAGTAGAGGATCTTCGTCGGTTGTACGTCGCCGTATGCGAAATTGCGGGGACCGAAGGTGACGGCGCGGGCCTCGTATTTCCCCCAGGTGGCGTCGGGATCGTTGGGTCCCCAGCCGTCGGCGGTGCCGCCCACCGTCCGGGAGAACTGGACCTCGAAGATGGACTCGGCGTTGTTCTCGTCCTGATCGGTGAAATTGTCGTGGTAGTTGGGAACGAGGGAGTAGATGCCGAGATCGATCACGTTGAGGAATTGCTGGGCGGCCAGGGTGAACTGGTGGATGAAGAGATAGGTCTTACCCAGGAAGGCCATGGCTGCCCCTTTTGTCGCCCGGCCCACCTGGCCCTGATCGGGGCCGGAGACATTGGCGTAGGAGACGGGGAGCAGGGATACCGCCTGTGTGAAGTCGGCGATCGCCTGGCCGTATACGCTATCCTGTGGGGACTGGTGGACGTAGTAGCCGGCGGAGGACTGGGCGATGGTCAGGGGGATGGGGACGTTGCGATAGATGGATGCGAGATGAAAGAAGTAGAGTCCGCGGAGGAAATAAGCCTGGCCGAGGATGCGGTCCCGCAGGGCGGTGTCCATGCTGATTTTCGGGACGTTCTCTATCACCTGGTTGGCCCGGAATACGCCCTGATAGTAAGCGGTGTAGGGCGCCTGGGCGGCAAAGCCGTTGACGTCGAGCGCAAACTTTCCACAGTTGTAGATCTCGTTCCAGGGGCTGTTGCTGGTGGCGTCGTCGCCGCGGGTATTGAGGATGACGTGGGTGAAGCGCATATATGACCCATCGAGGATCAGGCTGCCATACACGGAGTTGCCTGCGTTGTAGGCATCGGCGGATGTTTTCCAAAAGACCTGGGCGGTTTCCTGATTGGGGTTGGTTTGCCTCAGTTGCTTGCTGCAGCCTGCGAGTGCGATGAAGGGGATTATATAGAAAAAATATTTTGTCATAATGTTTTGTTTTTTGATTTAGAACCCTACCTGCAGGCCCACCATATATGACCTGGGGTTGGGGAAGGAGCCGTAATCGAATCCCCGGCTGAAGAGCCCATCACTGATGATATCCGGATCATAGCCTTTGTACTTCGTGAGGGTCAACAGGTTCTGGCCGGAGACGTAGACCCGGATGCTTTTGAATACATGTGTCCGGTTGAGCTTCGCGGTGGGGAAGTTATAGCCGAGTTGGGCATTTTGCAGCTTTACATAGGTGCCGCTTTGTACCCAGCGATCGGAGGGTCCGTCGTTGCCGTTGGGATCGCCGATGACCGGGCGGGGGACATTGGTGTTGGCATGGGTAGGCGTCCAATAGTTGAGTTCATCGATGTAGTGATTGGTATACTGCCCTGCCATGAGGGTTTGGTAAAGGCCGTTTACGATCTTGTTGCCTTCGTTGCCCTGGAAGAAGACGGAGGCATCCCAGGCACCGTAGGAGAGACTGAGATTGAGTCCGTAGTACAGCTTGGGGATCGCGGAGCCCAGGTAGGTCTGGTCCAGCGCGTTGATCGTGTCGTTGCCGTCGATGTCCCTGAACTTCAGGTCGCCGGGTGCGGCATTGGGCTGGATGGCGTGTTTCTGGATGTCGCCGGTGTTCTGGAAGATGCCTTCGGTGACATAGCCATAGATCTGGCCGACCTCGTGGCCGACTTCGGTCTTGCTTTCGGCGCCGTAGATGGGATCGTTTGTGCCTCCCAGTTGCAGGACCTTGTTCTTTAGCGTATGGGCATTGGCTTCGATGTTGAGCGCCAGTTTTCCGAACGTCTTGTGATACGTGACGGTGAACTCGATCCCGCTGTTGCGCAGCGATGCCGCGTTGACATAGGGGGTGTTGGTCGCGCCGACGGACAGCGGTATCGGCGGTTGAGCGATGAGGTCTTTGTCGGTGTTGACGAAATATTCCGCGGTGAACAGGAGGGTGTTGTTGAGCAGGCCGAGATCGAGGGCCAGGTTGGAGGTGGTCTTGGTCTCCCATTTCAGGGTGGGGTCGGCTACCTGGGTCTGGATGGAACCGGGAGCGAGGTATTGGTTTCCGCTGCCGGGGGTATTGCCAAAGAGATAGGAGGCGTTGCTATTGATATACGTCGTGTACGCGTAGTAGCTGGGGAAGTTTTGGTTACCCAGGGTTCCATAGCCGCCGCGCAATTTGAGGAAGCTGACCGCGTCGGGCAGATGGATGAATTTTTCATTGGAGATGTTCCAGGCGCCGGCGACGGAACCGAAATTACCCCAGCGGTGTTCGGGGCTGAACTTGGAAGAGCCGTCGCGGCGGGCGTTGACCGTTATGAGATAGCGGTCGCCATAGTTATAGTTGATGCGTCCCAGGAAGGAGCTCATGGTGGCGCGTTGTTCGCCGCTGGTGACGGAGGCGGTGGTGGGATCGCCGGTTCCGAAGGAGAGATAATAGGGCGGGTTGAAGCCGGATTCGAGCCCGGTCATGTTCTGGAGATCGTCTTTTTCATAGGTGGTACCGGCAAGCAGATCGATACGATGCTGACCGAGGGTGAACTTATAGGAAAGGGTATTTTCCACCAGGGCGGTATATTGGGCGCCGCGCGAGTCGGTGAGATAGGCGGTGTTATTGAGATAGTACCAGCCGAGATCGTATTGGGGTTCGAAGAAAAGATCGCGGGTCTCGGTGCGATCGTAGACGAGATTGAGCCGGTATTTGAGATTTTTTACGGGCTCCAGTTCGAGCCAGGAGTTGCCGAGGAAGCGGTTCCGGTCGCTATAGCTGTTCATCAGATTGTTCATCCCGATGACGTTGAGGACGATCGCTTTTTGGGTGACTTCGTCGGTGCCGCCGAAGCCGCCGAGGCGTTTGGGGTCGTTCACGGGTACGGTGGGGATGGCGCGGTCGAGGTCGACGATCTCGTTGCCGATGTTCGGGTGGAGGTGGGGGTAGGTGATATTCTGTTTATGGGACTCGGTGAAGGCGAAGCGTCCGCCGAAGGACAGGATGCCTGCCTTGCTCTGGATGGAGGCGTTGGCGTTGTAGCGGTTGTATTTGGGTTCGCCGGGGCCGCCCTTTATCGTTGCGCTCTGGTCGAAGTAATTGAGCGACATGCTGTAGGAAGTTGCCTCGGTGCCGCCGGAGAAATTCAGGTTATGGTCCTGGATGACCCCGGTCTTGAAGGCGGCTTTTTGCCAGTCGGTGTTTGTGTTGCTGATATAGGCCGCGTTGGAGGGATCGTTGGCGGCTGCAATGGGGAGGCCGGCGTTCTTCTCGGCCTGGGTGGTGATCTGCTGGTATTGCTGCCGGTTGGTAAGCGGCAGGGTCTTCGGCATGTTCTGGGCGCCGATGTAGCCGCTGTATTTTACGCGAACGGGGCCGGAGCGGCCTTTTTTCGTGGTGATGATGATGACGCCGGCAGCGGCGCGGGAGCCGTAGATGGCGCCGGCGGAAGCGTCTTTCAGGACCTGGATGCTTTCGATATCGTCCATCGGGAAGTCATAGGGCGCTTCGTTGACGATGGGTACGCCGTCGATGACGAAAAGGGGGTTGTTGTCGTTGAGACTGCTGATCCCCCTGATCTTTATATTGACGAAGCCGCCGGGTTCGCCGGAGCCCTGGACGGTGACGCCGGCCACCTGACCCTGGAGGCTGCGTGCTACGTCATAGGTGGCCACCTTTTCCACGTTGCCGACATTTACCACGCCGACCGAGCCGGTGAGATCGGATTTCTTTACCGTGCCGTAGCCAACGACGACCACGTCGTTGAGCTGGCTGTTTTCGGCGGTGAGGGCGATGGGGAGATAGGTTTTGTCGGCGACCGGGATCTCCTGGCCCTGGTAGCCGATGTAGGAGACGACGAGGGTCGATTGCGGGTCGGGGACGTTGAGGGAGAACTCCCCGTTGGCGTTTGTGGTGGTCCCGATGTTGGTCCCTTTTACGACGACGCTGACGCCTTCGAGGGGCTGGCCGGTGCTGTTGACGACGCGGCCGCCGATCTTGACGTAGGCGTAGGGACTGTTGTCGGGGATCGTGCCGTAGCTGTGGTAGCCGGGGCTTTTACCCGTCTTTTTCGAGAGGACGATGTAGTTGTCGACGAGTTCGTAATTGATGTTAAGGGCTTCGAGCAGATCGGAAAGGACCTTTGACAGTTGCTTATCCTTTGCTTCGACGGAAACTTTACGGGAGGCGCCGATGATCTCGGGGCTGTAGACAAATTTCGCGTCGATCTGCTTTTCCAGGGCGGTGAACACATTGCGCATTTCCTCGTCGACGAGTTGGAGATTGACTTTTTTATCCAGCAATTTCTGACCGCGGGAGTCGCTCGCGTAGCTGCAGAAAACGAGCATCAAAAGCAGGGCTGGAATGAGAGAGATCTTCATAATGGCAATGGCAATTTGACGACTCAACTGTTTTTTCATACTTTACAATCGTTTTGGTTCTTAATAATGGAGGGCCAAACACTGGCTGGCGATGGGCTCAATCATTGTCAGCCAATTTTTTTATGTGATGTGCTGTTATCTTATCATGGGATGAGTTTTTATCAGGAATTTATTTACAGCCGGCGGCGGTGATGACGATGTTGCCGTCGATGGCCTCGTAGGTGGCGCCGATGGCCTTGCAGACGACGTTCAATTTTTCATAGAAGGGTTCGTTGCCCATGGGCACGCGCAGGGTGCAGCCGGCGACGGCTTCCTCATCGTAGAGGATGGGGATGCCATAGCGGTTTTGCAGGCCGCGGAAGACGGCGGCGACGGGCGCCGGGCCGGGGCTTCCTGCCGTGCTGTCCGCCGTCTCCAGCGCAACGGGCCGGGCAATGAGGGCTTTATCGAGATGGTCCTTGCCGGGATCGTAGGTGCTTTGCTGGTTTGGCGTCAGGATCATGCCGTCGGAGAGATCTTTTTTATGATATACCGACACTTTCCCGGTGGAGACGGACACGATGGTCTTGCCGGAGTTGGTGTTAACGGTGAAACTGGTGCCGAGGACCTTGGTGATCACGTTGCGGGTATAGACAAAGAAAGGCAGGGAGGCGCTGTGGGTTATATTAAAGAAGGCTTCGCCTTCGAGGAAGACGGCGCGTTGGCGGCCGGGTCTGCCGTTGTGGCGGGCGTCGGGGTGGTCGGCGTCGGGGTGGTCGGCGTCGGGGTGGTCGGCGGGCCAGGACAGTTTGCTGCCGGGGGTGAGGCGGGCGGTGCTGCCGTCGGGCAGGGTCAGCCATTTTTCGGTTCCGGCGGGGGCGGTCTGTTGATGGATGGGTTTTGCGGGATCTACGGCGAGGAAGGTGGGATAGAAGCCTTCCTGGCGAGGCTGGTGAAAGAAGCGGATGGACCAGATCCCGATGGCGATGGCGGCGACGATCGCGGCGGCGGTCCAGGCGCGGGAGTAGTGGCGGCCGAGGATGCCGGGGCGGAGGGGGACTTCGCGGACGGGGGTGAGGCGGCCGTCCTGCACTTTTTGCAGTGCTTTCCGCACTTCGGCGTCGACGGCCTCTTCCGGAAGGGGTCTCAGGTCCAATTGGAGGGCATATATGACCGCTTTGGCCTGGTTGACGAGTTCGGTCTTGCCGGGATTCCGGGTTGCCCAATCGGACCAGAAATCAGCCTCAGGGGTATCTCCTGTCAGGACCCAGGTGCGAAAGCTCCGGGAGAAGACGAGATCTTCGAGGGTGTTGTATTCTTCGTTTGACATGGATAAAACCGCCTTTTACTTGTCATAGAGACAGGTATTCGGAAAATCTACCCGGTTTTTTGCACAAATTTTTAAAAAAGGAGGGGGAGCAGGTGGGGGAACCAGAAGGCTTTTTTGGGGCTGACCTTGCGGAGGCGGCGGAGGGAGTCGTGAAGGAGATTGTAGACGGACTGGCGGCTGAGGGACATGATCTCGGCGATCTCGTCGGTGTCGGCGTCCATATAGAAGCGAAGATAAATGACCTCCTGTTGGCGGCGGGAGAGGCCGGCGAGGACCTTGCGCATTTTGCGGGCGAGGTCGATGAGGTATTCTTCGCGGATGAGGCTGTTTTCGACCGGCGGGGTGCTGTTGAAGCCGTATTCGAAGTGGGGGTCTGCGCGGTGCCGGGAGCGGTTGATGGCTTTTGTCAGGCTGTGGCGAAGCGCTTTCAGCAGGTAATATTTGACGAAGGAGGTTTCGCTGATGGTGAGCCTGTTGACCCAAAGGGCGAGGAAGAGGTCCTGGATACAGTCTTTTACGAGTTCGGTATCTTTTGTGAAGCGGGTGCCGTAGTTGAAGAGATCGGGATAGTGGGTGCGCATCAATTCGCCGAAGGCATCGGCGTTGCCGTTGCGGAACTCATTCCAAAGCAGGAGGTTCTCATCCAATAGATTCACGGAGGCCATTGCAATCGTTAGTTTGGCGTGGAACCGAAATTACGAAAATCAGCCGGTTTTACAAATCCGCGAGGTCGATGATGTGATTCTGCAGTGCAAAGCGGATGATCCCGGCGATATTCCGGGCGCCGATGCGTTTGGAGATATTGCTGCGGTATTGTTCCACGGTGCGCTCGGAGAGATAGACCTGGTTGCTGATCTCCCGGGCTGTTTTTTGCTGGCAGATGAGGCGGATGATCTCTATCTCTTTGGCGGAGAACCCGGTATTGGCGACGATGAGGCGGGCGTGTTCTTCTTCGGGGAAGACGCGGTGGATGATATGGTTACGGGCTTCCCGGCAGAAATATTCTTTTCCTTCGAGGAGGGTTCCGATGGCGCGGACGAACTCTTCGTCGTCTTCGCTTTTTATGAGATAGCCGTGGACGCCGGCGCCGAACATTTTGAGGACGGCGGCGGAGTAGCCGTTGAAGGAATAGGCCAGGATGCGGGTATTCGGGCAGCGGTATTTTATCTCTTTTACGATGGTGTCGCCGGTGCCGTCGGGCAGGACGAAATCCACGATGACGAGCTGGGGCTGGTGCTGGGTGGCGAGGCTGAGGCCGGCCGCAATGGTATTGGCCTGCCAGACGTCGCGAAACCGGTCGCCGATGAGCAGTCGGATGCCGTTGACGATCATGTTATGATCATCGATCACGAGCAGGGAACCATAGTGTTTTAAGGTGGCGGTCATAGCAGGGGGATTGAGAGGGCGACGGAATAGCCTTCGGGGAAGGCATTGTTGAGTTGGAGGTGGCCGTGGAGGGAGGCCACTCTTTCGCGGATATTGCCGAGGCCGATGCCGCCGTTGGTGGTGGCGGCGGGGTCGAGGCCTTTGCCGTCGTCGGTGTAGTCGATCTGCAGGTTGCGGGGTAATCCTTTCATGGCGATGGTTATTTTATTACAGCCGGCATGTTTTACGGAGTTGCTGATCAGTTCGTGAACGATCTTCGAGAGATGGGTCACCTGGAAATGGCTGAGGAGGTGGTTGCCGTTCTCCACGGTGAGGGTGAAGGCGATGCCGGTGGCCTCGCGGATCTTTTCGAGGAGGTGGGTCAGGTCTTTTCCCAGGCCGTTGATGGAGCCGAGCCGGCTTGACTTCAGGTCATGGGAGATGCCGCGAACGGATTCCATGATCTGACCGATCTGGTTCTTTATTTCGTCGAGGCCGGCCGAAGGCCGGCCGGTGGATTCTTTTTTTATCAGGGCGTTGGCGTAGAGAAGCATCGGGCCGACGGTATCGTGGAAATTGCTGGCCAGATGGGCCTGGAGATCGAGCAGGCGGCGTTGCTGGCGGGCGCGGTAGACGAGAAACGAAGAGAGCCCTCCCAGTACGATAAGGGCGAGGATAAAGAAAAGGAGGAGGTTGGATTGCCGGGCGGCGCGCTTGCTTTCTTCGGACCGGACGAGTTCGGCGCGGGCGTTGTCGGCTTCCGCGCGGGCGTTGTCGGCTTCGGCCATGGCGTATAGATTGTTGTCCCGGTCGGAGCTGACGGCGAAGAAGGCCGAGTCGCGCAGGAGCCAGGCTTTTCGCAGGTGCTGGTAGGCGTCGGCATATTTCCCTTCACCGGCGAGCAGGCGGCTGTCGTTTATCAGCAGGAAGCCCGGGTCGGTGACGGCGTAAATGGCGTTGTCGCCATGGCCGTGGAGGATATCGAGGTAGCGGCGGGCGCTGTCCACCTGGCCATGATCGAAATAGAAATCGACCGCCTCGGTGTAGAGGGAGACGCCATAGTCCGCCTTCAGGTGGCGGGGGAAGTCCGGAGATTCGACGTCGCGGATGGCGGTGTGCAGCCAATCCTGGGCCTGCCGGAGGTGGCCGAGGGACAACTCGTTGCGGTAGGCCGTGCTGTGTTCGAGGTAGGCGTATTGGGATGCGAAGTGCGTATAGGGGGCGGGTTTTTGCCGGACGCGCTGCCGGATGTCTTCGGCGAGGTGAACCGCTTTTTCGCGGGCGGCGGAGTCGCCGGTCTTCGCGTAGGTGTATACGGCAGTCTGGAGGATGCTGAGCGCGAGGAAGACCTGTTCGGGCCCTGTTTTTCCGGCCGATATGGCGGCGGGTACCCGGCCGAGGGCCGGGGCGAGGGCGATGAGGCGAAGGATCACTTTTGGATAGTCGTGATTATTATAATGCAGGGTCAGGGCGAAAAGATCGCTGTGGGCCAGTTCGCCTTTTTCAAAGAGTCCGGCCTTTATCCTTTCCTCGTTGTTCTTTCCGGAGTAATAGATGGCGGCGCCGAATTTGTTGGTGTTATACGCATTGAGGGCCAGGTAGGTGTAATAGTAAGCCCGCCAGCGGCCGAGGGCCGGGTTACCAAAGGCTATCTGCTGATAGGTGGTGAGCAGCCGGGGGAGACTATCTTCTCCTTCGAGGTGGGGGGCGATGGAGTCGACGGCCCGGAGATAATCCGTATCTTTCAGCAGGCTGGTCCGCCGCCCCGTCTCCAGGGCTGCCAGCCGGTGTTTTAGCGAGTCGCTGACCTGGGCGTGTGTTGAATATCCCAACAGGACGCTGAATGCAAATAATAGGGATCTTAGCCAATACCGTCGCCGCATAGTCAAATGTAATAAAAAACAATACAATAGTACTTGTTCAACTTTTATTGCGGGTAATTCAGCACTTTTTTGTCTCTCGCTTTCGCTACGATAACTTACCCTGCTTTCTAATCTCTACTGATTGAATCAACTTATCGACGCTTATTACTCATCGGTTTTTAATTCTGTCGTAAGACTGACCGGTCTTTCCGACGAAAAGGAGCTGAAGGCTCTGACAGAGGAGATCCTCGACGATCTGCGGCAGCGGGCGGATGAACTGGCCGCCGAGGACCGTAAGGGGGTCTTTGTCTATAAGATCGTCCTGATCCATGTATTTGCCCATCTTGAGGCAAAGGGAAATGCGCAGCGGATCGAGTTTTTGCAGAAGATCCTGCTGATCCATCCATCGCATTATAAAGGATTGCCGGGCCGGGGGGGGAAATAGGTCATTTGACGGCGAGGCCTTTTTTGAAAAACTTTTTTACGAGAAAGCTTGTCGCGATGCCGGCCGCCATTTTGAGCAGGCTGGTCTTCATTTCGTTGCCGCCGCTGAAGAAATGACTAAAGAGTCCTTTGACGACATTGGCGGGTTTCAGCCGTTCGGTCAATTCGGTGACGCGACCGCGCATGTGCTGTTCGTTGACATAGTTCTGGTGTTCCAGATCGCGTATTGCTTCCCGTAGTTCTTCGATGGTTTTTATCCTTGCCATGACGGTTATTTTAGGATCTTGCGGATCAGCATGTTGCTAAACGGGTTCTTGAGCCATTTCCGCCGGCCGGCGAAGATGATGAGTCCCAGGATGGCGTAGAGCCCGCCCATCACGAAGAACCCGTAATAGCTTTTTCCAAGCCACTCCCCTATCAGCAGGGCAAAGCCGATGCTGAATGTAATGATCACAAAGGAGGCGATGACGATCAGGCCCAGGCCGGAGACCAGTTCGCCGGAGACGTCGGCCAGGCTTTCGATCGTCTTATATTTCCACAACGTGGTCCGGGTCTCGATGAAGTCTCCGGCGTCGGAAAGAAGAATGTCTATATCTGTCGGCTGTTCTTCCATAAGCGCATTTAGGACATAGAATTCTTTGTCCGGTTGAAACTGCCTTTTACTCCATCCACCACGTCATTGAACTTATCCTTTACGGTCTCGCCGAGGTCAACGATCGAGTCGCCGAACTCATTGCCTTTTTCGACTATCCTGCGACGGGTTTCCGATCCTTTGTCCGGGGCGAGGAGGATCCCCAATGCGCCGCCGATGGCTGCGCCGGCGATGAAGCCGAGCAAAATTTTCGATGTGTTGTTCATAATCGTTGATTTTAAATCTATATAACAAAAATACCTTGCCATTTTTATTATGCCTGAAGTTGTTGTTTTATGGGCCGATTTGAGCAAAAAATTCTACAATCTGTGCAAGGAAACGGGTGTTTCCCGGGTTTTGCGGGCAGGTATACCGTGGTATCATTCTGGTGATATCCTTGTTCAATAAATCATTTGACTATGCAACCACATATCGGATTACAAGAGAAGACGCTGAAGAGTGTCAACACGGTGCTTTCCACTGTTCTTGCAGATGCTGTCGTTCTGTATACGAAGACGCGGAAATTCCACTGGAATGTATCGGGGGAGAGCTTTATGGAACTGCACCTGTTGTTCGAACACCAGTACAAGGAATTGGAGGAGGCCATCGACGAGATCGCCGAACGCATCAACAAGCTGGGCGGAAAGACGATCGGGACCATGAAGGAATTCCTCGATCTGACGCATCTGAACGAGGCTCCGGGCAAGTATCCCGGGCGGAAGGAAATGCTGAAGGAGTTGCTGGAGGATCATGAGACGATCGTCGTGCATCTCCGGAAGGCCGTGGAAGAATGCACCGACCAATTCAAGGACGCGGGTACGGCCGATTTCCTGACCGGGTTGATGGAAGGTCATGAGACAAATGCGTGGAAGCTGCGCAGATATTTTGAATAACCCTGTTCGTAAAACCCCTATCTCACATGCAAAACGGAACGATCTTTCAATATTTCCATTGGTATCTTTCCAATGATGGGACGCTTTGGAAAAAGATAACCGGGGAAGCTCCACGGCTTGCGGAGATGGGCTTCACCGCCATCTGGCTGCCGCCGGCGTGTAAAGGCACCAACGGTGGCTATTCCATCGGTTATGATATCTATGACCTTTATGACCTCGGGGAATTCGACCAGAAGAATTCGGTGAGGACGAAGTATGGAACCCGGCAGGAATATATCGACGCCATCAAGGCCATTCATGCGGCCGGGATGCAGGTATATGTGGATATCGTCCTTAATCATAAGGCCGGGGGGGATGAGGTGGAATTGATCAAGGTGAGGAAGGTGGACCCGGAGGACCGGACGAAGTTTGTCAGCGAGCCGATCGATATCGAGGCGTATACCAAATTCACTTTCCCGGGGAGGAAGGGGAAATATTCCGATTTCATCTGGGATTTCCGGTGTTTTACCGGCGTCGATTTCGACAACAAGACGAAGGAGACGGCGATCTACAGTATCCTCAACGATTATGGCGAGGGCTGGGAGGAGGTGATCGATGAAGAGAAGGGCAACTATGACTATCTGATGTATGACGACATCGAGTTCAGGAACCGGGCCGTGGTTGATGAGTTGAAGCGCTGGGGAGAATGGTATTGCGAGACGACGGGATTCGACGGGGTTCGGCTGGATGCGGTGAAGCATATCTCGCCGGGCTTTGAGAATGAGTGGCTGGACCATATGCGGAAGGTGACGGGGAAGGAGTTTTTTGCGGTGGGGGAATATTGGGCGCCGGGCAATCTGCCGTTGTTGTTGAAATATATCGAGGCCACCGAGGGGCGGATGTCCCTTTTCGACGCATCGCTGCACCATAACCTGGAGGCTGCGGGAAAGCAGGGAAGGGATTACGATCTGACCACGATCTTTAACGATACGCTGGTGGCAGTGAGGCCGGACCTGGCGGTGACGGTGGTCGGCAATCATGACACCCAGCCGCTGCAATCGCTGGAGGCGCCGGTGCAGGACTGGTTCAAGCCGCTGGCCTATGCCCTGATCCTGTTAAAGGAAACGGGATATCCCTGTGTTTTTTTCCCCGATATGTATGGAGCGAAGTATACCGACAAGGGGCATGACGGCAAGGATTATGAGATCTATCTGCCGGGGGTGGAGAATATCGAAAAGCTTGTGCAGGCGAGAAAGCGGTTTGCGTATGGCGCGCAGCGCGACTATGCAGATTATGCGAACTGTATCGGCTGGACGAGGGAAGGCGATGAGGAGCATCCGGGATCGGGGTGCGCGGTGTTGCTGAGTAACGGCGACGATGGGTTCAAAATGATGGAGATCGGAAAGGCGCATGCGGGGAAGACCTTTGTCGACTGGCTGGGGAAGCATCCGGCGAAAGTGACGATCGATGCGGAGGGGAAGGGGGAATTCCATGTCGGCGGGAATTCGGTGTCCGTCTGGATAGAAGAGGGGGCGGCGGGATAAACGAACCGGTCACTGCCGGGGAGGGGCTTATCGGGGTTCTTTTACCAACAATTTATCGACTGCATCGAAAATGAGCTTACGATTCAGCGGTTTGGCGATGAAGAGATCGACACCGCCATCGTGGGCTTTTTTTCTGTCCTGCGCGCCGTCGTGAGCGGTGATCATGATCACCTTTACGTCGGGGTAGGTTTGCTTTATATAGGGAATAAAGTCAAGCCCGAGTCCATCGGGAAGATGATTATCCAGAAAGATAACAGAGGGTGTCTCAGTTTGCAGTGCCATTTTCGCATCGCCGATGGAATTTACAAAGCCTGTATGAAAATTCCGCTGTTTCAACATTCCGCTTAGCAAATAGCAAATATCCAATTCATCGTCTACGATAAGGACTTTATGTGTGTCTGTCATAATAATTGTTTCCACTTAACCGTCAAAATTTGAAATCCAAACAATTTATATAACTAACCAATAACAATTTTATTGCCATAGAACTTTTGGGCGGGCCGCCCGTTTAAATTGCCCGCTTGCGCTTTTAATAAACTCTTATCCGGAAAATTTTGTAAATTTCGGGTAGCGGATTTCCCCAGATTGGGGAATTCATTCCCCGTAAACCGTTGAGAACCCTGTTTACCAAGGTGATGGAAATTGGCAAGGGTTTTAGAATATAGAGGGTATAGTTAATCGGTTATCTTTGACAATCAAACTACGAGTATGAAGAGAATTCTGATCATTGACGACGATATGGATATGTGCAACCTGCTTGGTCGCTTCCTGCAGAAAAAGGGGTATGAGACGGAGGCCAGTCACAGTGGCAACAAGGGGATCGCAAAATTTAAAGAATCCAAATTCGACGTTGTGCTCTGTGATTTCCGATTGGGTGACAAGGAAGGGCGGGAGGTCTTAAAAGAGATAAAGCAGTTTGATCCATATGCGATAGTCATTATTATTACCGGGTATTCAGACATCAAGACGGCTGTGGATGTGATCAAGGCCGGCGCCTTTGATTATATCACGAAGCCGCTGATCCCCGAAGAGGTGCTCAGCGTGATCGGCCGGGCCTTGCAGCAGCCGGCGGATGCGACCGATGTGAAACCGGCGGTAGCCGGCGCCCAGGCGCCGAACCGGAAGCCGAATAAGGTCGCCACGGGTGAGGAAGAATACCTGGTGGGGCAGTCGCCGGCGACGAAGGAGCTTTACCGGCAGATCGAATTGGTTGCGCCGACCAACTACAGTATCATTCTTTATGGGGAGAGCGGGACGGGGAAAGAAGTGATCGCGCGGACGATCCATAACAACAGTGCGAGGAAGGACAAGCCGTTTATCGCGATGGATTGCGGTACGCTTTCGAAGGAGCTGGCGGGCAGTGAATTGTTTGGGCATGTCAAGGGCGCCTTCACGGGTGCGCTTAATGATAAGGATGGACATTTCGAACTGGCCAACGGCGGCACGCTGTTCCTGGATGAGGTGGCCAATCTGAGTGTTGAGATCCAGGCGGCCCTGTTGCGGGTGATCCAGGAGCGGAAATTCAAGAGAGTGGGTGGTGTGAAGGAAATGGAAACGGATGTGCGGATCATCGTGGCGTCTAATGAGAACCTGCAGGATGCTTACCGGAAAGGGCGGTTCCGGGAGGATCTCTTCCACCGGTTCAATGAGTTTTCCATCGTATTACCGACATTCCGGAGCCGGAAGGAGGATATTCCGCTGTTTGCGGATTTTTTCCTGGCGAGGGCTAACCGGGAACTGAATAAGGAAGTGGAAGGGTTTGAACCCGAGGTCATGCAGATATTCCTCAACTATCCCTGGCCGGGTAATCTGCGGGAGTTTAGGAATGTGATCCGCCGGGCTGCGTTACTGACCTCGAGCGGCCGGGTCAATGCCCGGGTGTTACCCAGCGAGATCGTGGACAACAATGGATTCGGCGCCCCCTTCACCGCGCCGACCCTGGAAGCACCCACCGCCGCACCGCCGCATCATCCGATCGCGCATAAGGAGACCGATCTGAAGAATGCGGCCGCGCAGGCCGAATACGATACGATCATGAATGTCCTGAAGCAGGTGAATTATAATAAATCGAGGGCCGCGGAGATCCTGAAGATCGACCGAAAGACTTTGTACAACAAGATCAAGAGTTATCAGCCATAATTTTTTTGGGGCCGGCTTCGCCGGCCTTTTTTTTAATATACCACGAGCTTTGCCCGTTGGGTGGTGTGTGCGCTGAAGTAGCCGAGTGCGCCGTTGCTGATATTGGTAACCGGGTTGGCGGGTGTCGCGGTTTGGAAATTGTTGTTGCCGGTGACATTGGCCAGGGTAAAGAAGTAGTTGTAGATATTCTTGTCAACGCAGTTCATCGTTATTTCGAGGGTATCGTTCTTTTTGAGATAGGAACTGTCGTTGAACAGGGGTTGTTCGATGTATCTTCCGTCTGAAAGCCGGTCTTCGAATACGAAAACATTGGGTATGAGGCGGCCGTTGAGCGTCTCAATAAACTGATAATAGTTGCCGAGGCCGATCGGGTCCTCGAAATTCACGACGGCGTTTATCTCCTGATTGTTATTAAAGTCAAAATTCAGCGCGAAGGTCACCGAGTCGAGGGGGACGGGTTTTGGCATTTTGGAAACGGCCCTGTATTGTTTTCCATCGATGGTGACGCTGAGGACGAAGGTATGTTGCATTACGCCGACCAGCTGCTGGGTCCGGTAGACGCCCGAGTCCACCTGGGCGAGATGGTCGATGATCCCATTGGCGCTATCCTTGATATATACCTCGGCATTGGTAACCGGCGGATAGACATTACTGGACGAGAAACTCACTGACTTGCTTACCCGCACGAAATAGGGCGCTTTTCCATTGGTGATCTCGCCTTCGATGACGATCTGCGGCGCAGCATTATTGAGATCGACGTTGATCACTTTTTTGCAGGCTGCCATGGTTACGGCGGCTGCGACGAGGAGGATGAGGCGCATTTTCATTTTTCCCATCGATCAGAATTTAAAATTGTAGGTGACGGAGGGTACGAACCGGAAAAGGGCATATTGAAGGGCCTGGGTCTTTGACGGATCGTCGGGGTCGTTCTGAAAGACGATGCTGTAGGCGTTTTCCCGGCCGTAGAGGTTATAGATCGAGAAGGTCCAACTGCTTTCGAATCGTTTTCTTTTCCTGCCCAGGAGGGTGGCGGCAACGTCCATCCGGTGGTAGGCAGGCATCCGGTAGCCATTGCGTTCGGTATAGTAGAACGCCGTTTGTCCGGCGACCTGGTATTTCCCGCTGGGGAAGGTCACTGCATTCCCGGTGTAGTAGACCCAGGTGGCGGAGAAGGTCCATTTGGGGCTGGCCTGGTAGATGCCGACGATGGCGATATCGTGGGTCCGGTCCTGCTTTGCGGGATACCATTTGTCCAGGTTGACGCCGTCGATCTTGAGTTCGGTGCGGGACAGGGTGTAGCTGACCCAGCCGGTGAGGCGGCCGACCTTCTTCTTGGCAAAGAGTTCGAGGCCATATGCCCGGCCTTTGCCGAAGAGCAGCTGGGATTCGACGTTCTCGTTGGCGATGAGCTGGGCACCATTCTTATAGTCTATCTGGTTCTGCATCGATTTATAGTAGGCTTCGACGGAGAACTCATAGCGGTTGTTACTTGTGTTCTTAAAGAACCCGATGGACTCCTGGTCGGCGATACCGGGTTTTACGTTGTTGCTGCTGGGTATCCAGAGATCGGTCGGATTGGCCGAGGTGGAATTGGACAGGAGGTGGAGGACCTGGGTATTTCGGTTGTAAGAGAACTTTACCGAGGAGGCTTCGCTGAGCTGGATGCTTAACGACGCCCGGGGTTCGAGGTTGGCGTAGGACTTAACGACCTTGCCGGAAGAATAGTGAGCGGTGTCTGTTGCATTGCCGGCGGCGTCGTAGGTATAAAAATTACCGGGGCCGAGCGCCATGAAGGAGGAGGCGCGGAGTCCGTAGTTGAGATGAAGATTGGCCGAGGGCGAGTATTCGTGGGAGACGTAGACGGCGTTTTCGAAGCTGTATTTGTTCTGGAGGGTGAAGGAGTTGAAGCTGCTGGACTGTGAGGCCGACAGGATACCCGGGGTGATGGTATGATGGATGGCGCTGAATCCGAAGTTTATCTTGTTGTCGGCGTTGACATAATACTGGAGGTCTTCCTTCAGATCGAGGTCTTTGATGTCGGAGGTAAGCGCGATATTGTTGTTGTTGGAGTTGATCCGGATCTTATAGCTGTATTTGCTGTAGATGAACGAGGTGTTGGAGAAGAGCCGGCTGCTGAAGACATGATTCCAGCGGGCCGTGCCGGTGGCGTTGCCGTAGTCGATGCCGAAGGTATTGCCGAAGCTGAGATTGTCGCGGCCGAAATATCCTGAAAGATAGACGCGGTTCTTCTCGTCAAATTTGTAGTTGGCTTTTACGTTGAAATCGTAGAAGTAGAGGCTGTTGCTGTTGACGGATGAGTCGGAGGACAGCTTGAGGAACAGGTCTGCATAGGTGCGGCGGCCGCTGATGGAGAAGGAGCCGCGATCTTTTACGATGGGTCCTTCCGCGTTGAGCCGGGTGGAGATGAGGCCGATGCCGCCGCCATAGTGATAGTCCTTGTTGTTCCCATCGTTCATCTTTATGTCAATGACCGAAGAGAGGCGGCCGCCGTATTCCGCGGGCATTCCGCCCTTGTATACGGTGATGTCCTTTATGGCGTCGGAATTGAATGTCGAGAAGAAGCCGAGGAGGTGGGAAGGGTTGTAGACGGTGGCTTCGTCGAGGAGGATCAAATTTTGATCTGCTCCCCCACCCCGGACAAAGAAGCCGCTGTTCCCGTCGCCGGCAAACTGGATGCCGGGCAGGAGCTGGATCGTTTTCAGGACGTCTTTTTCGCCGAAGAGTACGGGGACGTTCTTTATCTCATTGGTCGTGAGTTTCTGGATGCCCATCAGGGGACGGGTGACGTTATCATTCTTTTTATTGGCGCTGACGACGACGGCGGTGAGTTGGTTGGAGGAGGTGGCGAGTTCGATGGGGAGGGTCCGGTCTTTGTCCAGTTGGAGGTCGATGGTGTCGGTCTGGTAGCCGGCGAAGGAGATGAGAAGGTTGTAGTGGCCGGGAGGAGCGCTGATGGAGTAGAATCCATAGGCGTTGCTGAGGATGCCGGAGCGGGTGATCTCGAGAATGCTGATCGTGGCGCCGATGAGGACTTCCCCGGAGCCTTTGTCCCGGATGGTACCGTTTAGGGTATAGCGGGTCTGTGCCGTGCCTGCGGTGGTGAGCAGCAGGGCTACGAATAATGGGCCGATCAGCTTATTTAAATAATTCTTCAATAGATGGGTCGGTATAGTCTGCAATATAGCGCAGGACGTTTGGATAACGGTGGAATTCTTCCTTTTCGTGCATGGTGGTGAGGACGATGCAGGGCATCTCTGCGCGCAGGGCTGCTTCGACCCCTTTTGGGGCGTCTTCGAATACGATGCAGTTTTTGGGGTTGGCGTTTAGCAATTTGGCCCCCAGCAGGAAGGTCTCGGGGTCGGGTTTGCTGATGGCCACTTCGTCTGCGCTGACGATGGCCGTGAAATAATGGCGAAGACCGAGATTATCGAGGACGAAGTCGATATTAAAGGGAATTGCGGCGGAGCCGATGGCCATTTTTATGTTGTGGGTTTGGGCTTTTTCGAGGAAGGCCGGGAGGCCTTTTATGAGTTGGAGGTGGGGTTTAAAGGCTGCCTGGTAGCTGCGTTCCTTTTTTTCGCTGATCCGGGCGATCTGTTCCGGGGTGAAGTGGCCTTTGCCGAAGACCCGGTCGAGGAGTTCTTCATTTTTGCCATACATCTGCTTTGCGACCTCTTCGCGGGTGAGGTTTGCTTTGAGGTCTTCGTTGAGGATCGAATGCCAGGCGATGTTGTGGTATTGCATGTCATCGACCATGGTACCGTTGAGATCGAAAATAAAGGCTTCCGGTTTTGCCATTGATGAAATTTTGGCGAAGATAGATTACTTTGCATTTATGAGTACTACGACTTCATGGGGGATCATCGGTCCCGGAAAGATTGCGAAAAAATTTGCCACTGCGTTGGGGATGGTGGAGGGTGCGAGTCTGCGGGCGGTGGCGTCGAGGGATGCGGCCCGATCGGCGGCTTTTGCTTCCGAGCATGGGGCAGCGGTTTCGTATGGGTCGTATGAAGAACTGGCGGCGGATCCAGGTGTTCAGGCTGTTTATGTTGCGACGCCGCATGGGTTTCATGCGGAGCATGCGATCCTGTGTCTGAAGCATGGGAAGGCGGTGCTTTGTGAGAAGCCGATGGCGTTATCGGCGCGGCAGGTGACGGCGATGATCGCGGCTTCGCGGGAGTCGGGGGCGTTTTTGATGGAGGCGATGTGGACGAGGTTTATCCCTTTGATGAAGTCGGTGATGGAGTTAGTGGATTCCGGGAAGATCGGGGTTATCAAGTACATCCGAGCGGACTTTGGGTTTCTCGCGCCGTTTAATCCCGAGGGGCGGCTATACAACATGCGGCTGGGTGGCGGGTCGCTACTGGATATCGGCATCTATCCCTTGTATCTGTGTACGCAGTTGATGGGCAGGCCTTCGCGGGTCTTGGGGGCGGGCGACCTTTCACCGACGGGCAGTGATGTCACCAGTCATGCCATCCTGCAATATGGGGAGGGCCGATCGGCTGTGATCAGCAGCACGCTGGCATGCCAGACCTCGCTGACGGCGGAGATCGCGGGGACGGAAGGGATGATCCGCATTCCGACGCCCTGGTATAAGAATGTCCGGTATGAATGGGGGCATAGCGTGGATACCCTGCAGGTGGTAAGCCTGGAGCCGATGGTGAATGGGTTCGAGTACCAGGCCCGTGAGGTGATGGAGTGCCTCCGGCGGGGGTTGGTGGAGAGTCCGATGATGCCGCATAGCTTCAGCCTGATGATGGCGGAGATCATGGATGATATCCGGGGGCAGATGGGGGTTAAATATCCGACGGAGTGAGTTGTTCGCCGGGATCGGCGGCTAGAGGGAATTACGGAGGGTGAGATAGAAGGGTACTTCTTCCTGGTTGTGGGTGTTTCCAAGGATCTGCCGGGCAGCCATGACGCCCATTTCGCGGAAGTCGGTGGAGATGGTGGTGATACCGTTGAGGATGATCTTTTTCAGCGGGGTCTCGTTGTAGGAGATGACGCCCACCTGACGGCCGACATCGAGTTTCAGGGAGATGATCCTTTCGATCAGAACGACGAGATCTTCTTCCATCAGATTGATATAGACCTCGCCCTCGCCGATGGGTTCGTCGGCGATGCTGTGGACGACTTTATAGGTAAAGGCATATTCCTGACAGAAGCGGCTGCAGCCCTGGAGGATCTCCATGGGATGATAGGTGTAGCCGGGGAAGATGATCTTTATCGTGTGGTATTTGCTTAGCTGTTCGCGGGCGCGTTCGAGGGCGGAGTAGATATCCTGTTCGAAGTTTTGGTATACGGCCGCATATTCCCCGGTGATGCCGGGTATTTTTTTGTCCAGCAACAGCAGTTTGTCTTTTGGGAGGCTGTTGATGATGTCGGAGGCCCGTTCGCCGCCTTCGAGGAAGTGCGGGATGATGACATAGTGAGAGTAATCCTCTTTTCTGTCGGCGAGCAATTTTTTGAAGAGGCCGAAATCGTTGTTATAGATATAGAAATCGACGACGGTGTATTCACCGAGGGAGGCGATGAGTGCGTCGTAGAGGATCTTTTTGTGGGCGCTGAGTTTGTTGAAGAGAAGGAAGATGCGCAGGGTCTGGTGAAAGTCGGTGTTCTGGATGAAGTAGCCCTTGCCGGGTACGGAGCCGAGGACGCCCATCTTTTTCAGATATTTATACCCTTTTTCCGCGGTGTCGCGGGAGATCTCGAGCTCATAGCTGAGTTCGTTGATGGAGGGCATCAGATCGTTTTTCCTGATGTTCCCGTTCTCTATCGCTTTGAGGATGGAGTTGGTGAGTTGCAGGTATTTTGGGGTGGCGGCATATTCATCCACCCTGATCCAGTCGAAAATGTTGGGGTGCTTCATGCGAAGCGGCAATATAAGAAAAAGGGCCCGATTAATCGTCAAAAGTGATCGGGCCCCTTTTTGCATCATGTCCGGCAAATATAATTTGCCGGGGACCAGTAGCTGCGCTACTGGTTTTTTCGCATGTAGGTTCCGCCGTCAAAGTTGACGATGTAGTCGGAGGCGAAGAATTTGCTTTTGTAATAATAGTCGGTGGTGATGATCTGGGCGCCGGAGGCGCAGGCGGCGAGGAAGCTGGTTGAGCATAGGTTACTTTTAAAAGAACCCGGCGTCGGAGAGGTTTTCGTCGAGGAGGAAGACGGTGAGGCTGCGGGGGCCGTGGGCGCCGAGGACGAGGGACTGTTCGATGTCGGCGGTTTTGGAGGGGCCGGCGATGAAGGTGGCGAAGCCATACGGAGCTTGGGGGGCTTGGGGGGAAGTCGGATGGGCGCCCAAGTCAGAGGGGCGCCGCCGGTCCGACGGGTTGGCCAGCGCTTCAGTTTCGAGTTCGGCGATGCGGTCGTAGGCCTGGTGCATGGTGGGGACGATGGAACTGCGGGGGATGATGAGGGCGAGGTTTTGGGTGATGAAGGGGAGGGCGCGTTCGATCATCTGGGATTCGGTGATCCAGCAGGCGCCGTTCTCGGCCACGCCGAAATGGGCGGGGAGGATGGCGAGGTCGACGGTTTCGAAGGAATGGGGGTTGCCGGCGGTTATGGCGGCGAGTGCGGCGGCGGCCGATGAGGCAGCGGCAAAGGCGGAAAGTTGAGGACAGCTGGTGACGATGCGTTTTGCACCGGGGAATTGTTCGCGGAGGATCGTTGCGATGCGATCGTAGCCGGATACGAGGAAGGCGGCGCCGCCGATGGCTTCGAGGATGGTTATGAATTTGGGAGTCAGGTCTTCGGCAGGGGCGACTGAGCCGTTGTGGTGGGGCGGCAGGTCGCGGGGTTCGGGTTGGTTGGCCTTGACGGCGGCAAGGATCTTATCGCGGCTGTTCATGATCTTTTGTTTTTCTTATACCACTGACCAAAGGATTCTTTTGGAGGCTCGGGCAACTCGCGCTGGAGATACCAGGCGTTTAGCTTATTCTTTACCGTGAACGGGACGTTTAGCATGAACCAGCGGCCTGCCTTGCCGGCGCTGTGGTAGACGCCGGGATTCGACAGGACCCAGGTCATCGTCTTCATCGCGGCGGTTTTCGCGGCGGGGGCGTTGCCAGCCTGAACGATCACCTGGCGCCATTTATAAAGTTGCTCGTGGATATCGATCTTTACGGGGCACACATTGGAGCACGACCCGCAGAGCGTACTGGCAAACGGAAGGTCGGCGTATTTTTTCATATCCAGATTCGGCGAGAGGATGGACCCGATGGGACCGGCGACGGCCGTATGATAGCTATGGCCGCCGCTACGGCGGTAGACCGGACAGGTGTTGAAGCAGGCCGCGCAGCGGATACATTTCAGACTGTTGCGAAAGTCCTTGCGTCCGAGGTGGACGCTACGGCCGTTGTCGACGAGCACGATGTGCATCTCCTGGCCCGGTCGCGGCCTTTTGAAATGGCTCGAATACGTCGTGATCGGCTGGCCGGTAGCGCTGCGGGTGAGCAGCCGAAGGAAGACTCCGAGATGGCGGCGCTGCGGGATGAGCTTTTCGATGCCCATGCTGGCGATATGGACATCCGCGAGATGGGCGCCCATATCGGCATTGCCTTCGTTTGTACATACAACGAATTCACCCGTCTCCGCAACGGCGAAATTGACGCCGGTGAGGGCCACCCGGCGGGTAAGGAATTTCTCCCGCAGATGGAGGCGGGCGGCATAGGTCAGCAGCTGCGGATCGGCGTTGCCTTTTGGCGTACCCAGATGTTTATGAAACAACTCCCCTATCTCCTCCTTTTTCCAATGGATGCAGGGCAGGACGATATGACTTGGCGGCTCTTCGGCCAGCTGGACGACGCGTTCGCCGAGGTCGGTGTCGACGACTTCGATGCCGTTGTCGTGGAGATGCTGGTTGAGATGACATTCCTCGGTGAGCATCGATTTGCTCTTCACCATCTTATCGACCTTATGGTTGCGCAGGATAGACAGGACGATATCGTTGTGTTCCTTTGCATCGGCCGCCCAATGGACGACGATGCCGTTGCGCGTGGCTTCCTCCTCGAACTGTCGAAGGTATCCGCTAAGGTTGGACAGTACGTTGTCCTTGATCCGCGAGGCGGTATCCCGCAGGATCTCCCAGTCGGGCACCTGCGCGGCGGCCCTGTCCCTTTTTGCACGAACCCACCAGAGGGTCTCGTCATGCCAGTCCACGCGGGGTTCGTCCTTGTTGAAGTCCGCGGCCAGCGCGGGGTGATCCTTATGGTTGGAGCTGCTCATAGCCCGGTCTTGCTGTTTAATATTTCTGCGATGTGTTTTACCTGTACGGGGCTTTTCTGCCGCCTGAGGATCCCTTCCAGATGCATCAGACAACTCATATCCGAACCGGTGATGACCTCGGCGCCGTGTTTGCAGTGATCCACCACCCTATCCTTTCCCATCTTCACCGATACGGCTTCTTCCACGACGCAGAAGGTGCCGCCGAAGCCGCAGCATTCATCCTTGCGATCGAGATCGATGATACTGATGTCGCGGACCATGTTCAGCAGTTGCATGGGTTTTGAGAAGGGAGGCGCCATCAGTTCGCTCATCTGTGCGAGATGGAGGCCCCGCTGGCCGTGACAGCTTTGATGAAGGCCGACCTTATAGGGGAAGCTGGCGTCGAGATGATCGATGTTGAGGACGTCTGTCAGGAATTCGACGAGTTCGAAGATCTTGTCATGGAGGCCGGCATGCTCATGGGAGTGTTCCTTGATGTGCAGGACGCAGGACCCGGATGGAGAAACGATGTAGTCGAATTCGCTGAAGTTTTTGACGAAGAGATCGGTACATCCGCCGGTGAGGTGTTCGAACCCGGAGTTGGCCATGGGCTGGCCGCAGCAGGTCTGATCGGGAGGATAGATAACTTCGCAGCCGCATTTTTCCAGCAGCTCAAGAGTCGCTATGCCTACCTGTGGATAAAACTGGTCGACATAACAGGGAATAAAAAGGCCAACGCGCATGATCCTTATTTGTAATATTTTAATTCTATAATATCACCCGGCCGGGAGCGGCTATTCCAGTGTTCGTGGATCGCCAGGGCCGCACCGATGGCCGTCGCCTGTGGGATGGACGCTGCGAAGACCTCGATATCGGGGAAGGCTTCTGCCAGCAGGTGCATGTATACCTGGTTCTTCCCAAAGCCTCCGTCCACGAAGATACGCCTGACATCGGTATCGTGCAGCACTAATTCCGTAGAGGCAACCTGTTTTTCCATGATGTCGAGCATCAGCTGGTGATACGCCTGCTCGAAGGTTGCGGGTTCACGCTGGGGGTTTGCCCTTAGCTGGTGAACGGTGATGGGGTCGTAGGCGACGGTTGCGGCGGCGGAGGGGTTTATGTTGAACTCGGCGGCGAGGCGCTGTACCTGTTGCTCGTGTTCGTAGCCGGCGAAGAGGCGGGAGGCTTTGACGGGTTTCCCCTGGTAGCTCATGTAGGAGAGACAGTCTTTTTGGAGTTCGGCGACGGTGAGGGGGGAGTTGTTGAAGGGGTTCATCGAGATGCACCAGGTTCCGGTGGAGATCAGAAGAAAAGGTTCGCGGAAGCTCTCGAAATAGGGGATCATGGCGGCCGAGCTGTCGTGGAGGCCGATGCCGCAGAGCGGAATGCGGGCACCGCCGAGCGGAATTTGGGTGCCGGTAGTTGCGGGTTTGCCCGAATTGGGGTAGTCCGCTGTTGCCAGGACGCTGGTCGAGGCGAGAATGGGGGCCAGCTTGTCGATGATCCCTTCCCGGTAGACCCATTCGTGATAATGTTGCTGGGAGAAATTCCACAGGTTGGTATGACAGCCGATGCTGGTGATATCGGAACAGGGGGTTCGGGTGAGCAGGTAGCTGAGGTATTGCGGGAGATGGAGGGCGTATCGGATCTTTTCGAAGAGTTTGGGTTGTTCTTCCTTTATCCGGTAGAGCTGCATTCCTGAATTGAGACTGCCGAGTATGGGTGAGGCGGTAAGCATCGAGAAAGTCACCTCGCCACCATGGGCGGCATAGAATTTTTGTTTCAGCCCGTCAGGAAAGGGTTTGAGATAATTATACAGCGGCGCTACGGGCTTGCCCTCTGTGCCGACATAAACGAAACTGGCGCCGTAGGCCGAGAAATTGATGGCCTTTGGCTTTAGCTCCGCGGGGATGGCGGCGAGGGATTCCCAGACGAAGGCGGTGAGTTGCTGCAGGTCTTCACAGGACTCACCATCCTCATCGACGGTTTGCTCACAGGTGCAGGACCGTTGCCAGACGATGTTGTATTGCTCGTCGAAGAGGAAGAGTTTTTTATTCGTTTTACCGATGTCGAAGATCGCGATCATAATCCTGTGGCTACGGCGCCGGCGCCCCGTTCTTTTGTAAGGTGTTCGCGTATTTTTTCCTTGCGGTACAGCGTCAGCGGGTCGAGGGCGGCGCCGGCGCGGAGCCGGGCTTCGGCCACCAGTGCACGGACGTCGGTGCGGAAACTGTTTTGCAGGATCTCCTGGGTGGCGACGGTATCGTTGGATTGTTGGGCGGCGACGAGCTGTTGGCGAGGCACCAACAGTGCCTGGGCATAGGTCAGGAGGATGGCTTCGACGGATTGCAGGAGGTCTTCCAGCGGATCTTTCACGTTGTGGGAGGCGTCGATCATCCAGCCGAGGTCGCGGGTATGGTCCATCCCGCGGGCGTCCATGCCATCCACCAGCTCGTTAAAAATGAGGAAGAGCTGATAGGGCTTTATGCTGCCGACCGTAAGGTCATCATCGCCATATTTGGAATCGTTGAAGTGGAAGCCGCCGAGCTTTCCTTCCATCAGGAGGAGGGAGACGATCTGCTCGATGTTGGCATTTGGCAGATGGTGGCCCAGGTCGACCAGGGTATAGGCTTTCGGGCCGAGTTTGGAGGCGTAAAGCAGGGATTGCCCCCAGTCGCCTACTGTCGTGGAGTAGAAGTTAGGTTCGAAGGCTTTGTATTCGACAAACATCTTCCAATCGCCGGGCAGGGCCGAGTAGATCTCCTGCAGCCCTTCGAGCGTATTCTGAAAGGCCTGGCGGAAATTCAGCTGTCCGGGGAAACAGGAGCCGTCGGAGAGCCATACAGTGAGCGAATCGGAGCCGAGCTCTTTGCCGTAGTGGATCACTTCGATGTTGTGATCGATGGCCTGGCGGCGGACCTCTTTGCGGACGTTTTGAAGCGAACCGAATTTATAGCTATGCTTCTGGCCGGGCTGGTCCTGGAAGGTATTGGAGTTCATCGCGTCGAAGCGAAGACCGTGCTGTGCCGCCAGCGCTTTGATCGCCGCGGCATTGCGGGGGATATCCCAGGGGATATGAAGGGAGATGGCGCCGCTGCTTTGATTGAGGGCATGCAGGAGGCCGACATCTTCGATCTTTTCTTCGAGGCTGCGGGGTTCGCCGCCGCCGGGAAAACGGCCGAAGCGGGTGCCACCGGTGCCGAGGGCCCAGCTGGGGATAGCGACCTGGAAGGCCATGAGTTTATTTATCACCGACTCCGCGTCGGGGAGGCCGGCCATGACGAAGTCGAGGCGGCGGCGATGCTCTTTCAGCAGGGAGTGGTTGTGTTCTTCGAGCTTGTATTTTTCGAGTCTCATGATAGGTAGAATACTTCTTTTAACGGTATTGTCACCGGTGAATGATCGGGGTTGGACTCCATGATATCCTGCATATAGCTCCACCAGCGCTGCATCACCGGGTGGGCGGGGAGGCTGTCGAGCTGTTTGGGGTCGGCAATCTGCAGAACGGCGAACAGCGTCAGGGATCGCTCCTCCAAAAATATCGAATATTCGCGGATGCCGGTGTCGTGCAGCAGGGTTTGCAGCTCGGGCCAGAGGGCTTCGTGCCGGCGGTGATATTCTTCTTCGAAGCCCCTGTGGAGCTTCATGGTAAAAGCAACGCGTTGCATGGTGGTACCTTTTAACGGTTTAGCGGACGAAGGCCATGGCCACACCGCCGTCCACGTTCAGCATGTTACCGGTGGATTTATTCATCAGGCCACCTACGAAGACGAAGCAGGCGTTGGCGATGTCCTCCGGCAGGATGATCTCGTTGAGCAGGGTGCGTTTGGCATAGTAGGCCGGTAGTTCCGCTACCGTGACCCCATAGGCTTTTGCCCGGCCTTCCGCCCATGCGCCTTCCCAGATCTTGCTATCGGAGATGACGGCATCGGGGTTGACTACGTTGACACGGATCTTGTCAGGTCCAAGTTCGGCGGCGTTCAGCCGGCTGAGGTGCAGCTGCGCGGCTTTTGCGGAGCCGTAGGCTGCATTGTTCGGGCCGGAGACGAGGCCGTTCTTGCTGACGATGTTGAGCACATCGCCGCCGATCCCCTGTTTGCGCATGGTTTCCACCCCGGCCTGAGTGACGAGGAACTGGCCTTTTACCAGTACGTCATAGAGGATATCCCAATCTTTTTCGGTGTGGTCGAGAATGGGTTTGGAGATGGACAGACCGGCACAGTTGACGATGATGTCGACGCCACCGAAGGCGAGGGCCGCGGCCTCATAGACCTTCCGGATGCCTTCGGCGTTTGTAACGTCGAGGATCTCGCCGATGAAGGTATCGCGGCCGTATTGCTGCTGAAATTCTTTCCTGGCCGATTCGAGGCGTTGCTGGTCATTGTCATTGATGATGACGCAGGCGCCTTCGTCGGCAAATTTTTTGGCGATGGCTTTACCGATGCCGCCGGCGCTGCCTGTCACCAGGGCGATGCGGCCGGAGAGGGCTTTTGGCTTCGGCATGCGCTGGAGCTTTGCTTCTTCCAGGAGCCAGTATTCGATGTTGAAGGCTTCCTGACGAGGCAGGGAGGTATAGGAGGAGACTGCTTCGGCGCCTTTCATCACGTTGATGGCGTTGATGTAGAACTCTGCCGCTACGCGGGCCGTCTGTTTGTCTTTGGAGAAGGTGAACATGCCGACGCCGGGATAGAGGATGACGACCGGGTTGGGGTCGCGCATGGCGGGGCTGTTGGGATGTTTGCAGGTGTTGTAATAGTCTGCATACATCTTCCTGTAGCTCTCGAACTGGGGGGCGAGGTCTTCGGGCCGGGTTCCTTCGAGGACGAGGGGGCTGATCTTTGTGCGGAGGAAGTGATCGGGGCAGCTGGTACCCATGGGTGCGAGGCGGGCCAGGTCGTTGGAATTGATGAACTCCAGGACGCGGTCGTCGTCGGTGAAATGGCCGATCATCTTTGTCTTCGAGGAGCAGAAGCCGCGCAGAACGGGGGCGAGGGCTGCTGCTTTTGCCTTGCGTTCTTCCTTCGGCAGGGACTGGATTCGGGCGCCGCCGAAGACGGGTGCTTTTTTCCCGATATGGTCTTCGAGGTATTGCGCGCAGCGTTCGATGACCTCGAGGGTGTTGATGTAGCTTTCGTAAGCGGTGTCACCCCAGGTGAAGAGACCGTGGGAGCCGAGCATGATGCCGCGGATGCCGGGATTTTCGTCGAGGCATTGCCGGAGTTTGAGGCCGAGGTCGAAGCCGGGACGCTGCCAGGGCACCCAGCCGATCTTTCCGCCGAAGAGTTCTTTTGTGATCTTTTCGCCGTCTTTTGCCGCGGCGATCGCGATGGCGGCGTCGGGATGCAGGTGGTCGACATGCGCGAAGGGCAGGAAGCCATGGAGGGGTGTATCGATGGAGGGCGCTTTCGAGTTGAGGTCGTAGATGCAGTGATTAAACAATTCGACCATCTCGTCTTCGTGTTTGATCCCGCGATAGACGTTCTTGAGGCTGAGCAGGCGATCGACGTAGAGCGCTGCGAGGCCGCTGCGTTTGAGTGTGCCGAGGTCGCCGCCGGAACCTTTTACCCACATGACTTCGGTCTCCTTTCCTGTCAGCGGATTTTTTGCGATGGCCTTGCAGGAGGTGTTGCCGCCGCCGTAGTTGGTGAGGCGGAGATCGGCGCCCAGGAGATTCGAACGGTATATGAGTAAAGCTACTTCATCCCCGGCGAGCTCAGCGGCTTTCTTTTCATCCCACAGATAGCTTACGTGTTTGAATTTTGTTGTAGTAACAGACATATTCTTTTATTTTAGTGAGTTCCCGTAGCCCACCAGCCATACGGATAAGAGGATGGCCAGGATGCCCAACAGGATGGTTGTTCTTGTTTTTGTACTTACTCCTTTCCATTCCTTCAATGCGAAACCCCACATATTGGCTACGAGGATGATAAAGGCCATATGGAGGATCCAGCTGCTCGCGCCGTTGCCGAGGCGGCTCTCTCCCATCCCATAGAAGAAGAATTGGAGGAACCAGATGGTGCCGGCCAGCGCCGAGAAGAAATAGTTATTCAATAGCGGAGACTTCTTATTGACGTAGTCGCCGAAGGTTTTGTTGCGTGCGTTGAGGATCATGCACCAGATGAAATTGGTGGTCAGACCGCCCCAGAGCAGGACGACGTAGGTGACGTTGTTCTGGTAGAGGAAGTTCGTGGTGGCGTCGGGGTGGGCGGCTTTCCAGATATTGTTTGCCGCCTGGGCCATGGGTGAGCCGGCTTCGATGCCATAGTTGAAACAGGCGCTGAGGATGCCGGAGATGATGCAGACGACGAGTCCCTTTGTCAGGTTGAACTCTTTTATGCTTTCTTTCTTTTTTTCTTCGGGCAGTTCGCGCTCCTTCAATACGCCGGCGCGGCCGCAGATGTAGATGCCGAGGAGGCAGAGGGCGACACCGGCCAGGACTATGCGACCCCAGTTAGTCGACAGGAGTTGGTGAACGGTGGTTTTGCCGGGTGTGGGCACGAAGTTGTAGTAGATGGCGGGGACGAGGGCGCCAAAGGCCGAGGTAAATCCGAGGAGGACCGAGTTACCGAGGGACATGCCGAGATAGCGCATACCGAGGCCGTACATGAGACCGCCGATGCCCCAGAGTAGTCCCCAGAAAAAAGTCCATGCGATGGTTGCCGTAGACGTTTGGCTGATGATCGCGCCGAAGTTGGGGATGGTGAGCCACGCTGCCAGCGGTGGGACGATGAGCCAGGAGAAGAGGCCGCCGATGATCCAATAGGACTCCCAGGACCAGCCTTTTACCTTTTTATAGGGGATATAAAAACTGCCCGATGCGGACCCGCCGATGAAATGGAAGAAAATGCCGAAGAGTATTTGCATGTATACCGCTGTTTTTCAATATGGCTATAAATCGCGAAGATCCAGATTGCCAAATGTAGGGGGGAATAGCGGGAGAACCGTCATGTACTGTCATGGAAATCGGACGGGCGCCAAGACAGAGGGCGCCACCGGTCCGATGGGTGGGGACGGGGGCCGGGCGCCCGGGTTGAAGGGGCGCGGCTTATGGGTCACCGGGGGTCGGCGCGGCGGGTCAGGATTGGACCTTTACTGCCTGGCGGGCGAGGAGGCGCCATTGGCCTTTTTGTTTGAGCCAGACGAGGAGGATGGAGAGCTTTGTGCTGCCGGGTTTGCCGCCGTCGTTGGTGGTGGCGGAGAGGGTGTGGCGAACCCAGGCGGTGTTGCCGACGACCTTGATGGTTTGGTTGGTGAGATCGATGGTGACGAAGTCGGAGGATTTATTGAGGAGGGCTGTTTCGAAGGCGGTTTTGTCCTGGAGGTTGCCGTTGGAGTGGCCATAGGTCAGTTCGTCGAGGACGAGGGCGTCGAGGGTCGTCTTGTCGGGTTCGATGAGCGCTTTGCGCAGGGATTCGACGGCGGAGGCGACGGCCTGTTCATCTTTTGACTGGGCGAAAACGGGTGCGGCGATGATGGAGAGGAGCAGCGTGGATAAGAGCATGATACGCATATTTTGTAGTTTTTGAGTCGTTTTTTTTATTAAGAGATGCCGAGATCTTTTTGAATTTCTTCGAGGGTGCGGCCTTTTGTTTCGGGCATGAAGCGCCAGATGAAGATCAGTTGGAGGACCATCATGACGGCGAAGAAGACGAAAGACGCTCTGCCGCCTTTACTGTTACCTTCTACTATGACGGGGAATACGGTGGTGATGATGGCCGCCATGACCCAGTGGGTACCGCTGCCGAGGGAGCCGCCCTGGGAGCGTACGGAATTGGGAAAGATCTCCGAGATGAAGACCCAGATGACGGCGCCTTGCGAGAAGGCGAAGAAGGCGATGAAGCCGATGAGATAAAGCAGGAGGTTACTGTTGGCCGTGGGATGGCCGGTCAGGGCTTCCGTGGGGAAGGCTCCGGCCGTAAGGCTGAGGAACAGGATCATCCCGAGCGAACCGATGATCAGGAGGGTTTTGCGGCCGAATTTATCGATCACGGACATGGCCAGCAGGGTGAAGAAGAGGTTGGCGACGCCGATATAGATCGGCTGGCTGAAAGATTGACTTTTGTCAAACCCGGCCATCTGGAAGATGCGGGGGGCGTAGTAGAGGATTGCGTTGATGCCGGACAGCTGGTTGAACATGGCGAGGAGCATTGCATATAGGATGGGTTTGCTGTAGCGGCCCTGGAAGAGGGACTCGCGGTGTTCTTTAACCGAATCGCGGATGGTGCTGACTGCAGCGGCCAGGTTGGTCTCGCCGAGTCTTGTCAGGATGGGAAGGGCTGCCGATTCTTTATTATTGAGGATTAGCCAGCGGGGGCTTTCGGGGATGGCGAAGAGGAGGATGGCGAAGAGGACGGCGGGCACAACCATGACACCGAGCATCCAGCGCCAGGCGTCGGTGAGTTGAAGGTGGGTGAAGAGATAGTTGGTGAGATAGGCGACCATGATGCCCGCGACGATATTGACCTGGAAGGAGCCGGCGAGGCGGCCACGGAGGCGGGCGGGTGAGATCTCGGAGATATACATGGGGGCGATGACGGAGGAGGCCCCAACGGCCAGACCGCCGAGGACGCGAAAGCTGATGAACCCGGCCCAGGCGGTGACGAAGGCGCAGCCCAGGGCAGCGACGATGAAGAAGATGGAAATGACCTGCAAGGCCTTTTTACGACCGTACAATCTCGCGGGGGTGCCGGCGAGAATGGCGCCCAGGATGGTGCCGAAGATACTGGATGCGACCGTGATGCCCTGAGTGATCTTGTCGAGATGCCAAAGCTGTTCGAGGGTCTGTTCCGCACCGGAGATGACGACGGTCTCGAAGCCGAAGAGAAACCCGCCGAGGGCGGCTATCAGGGCTATGCGCACCGGGTAAGAAAGCATTGGCAGACAATTTATTGATTCACCGAAAATAAGACTAATTTTAATTCAGGACATGAAGTACGAAGCTATTACCATTAAAGATATTGCCAAGGCCCTGGGACTGTCCACGTCCACCGTGTCCCGGGCATTGCGAGGCAGCTACGAGATCAGCGCGGAGACACGGAAGCTGGTGCTCGAATACGCCGAAAAGCTCAACTACCGGCCTAACCCGATAGCCCTCAGCCTAAAGGAGAAGCGCAGCCGGTCCATCGGGATCGTCGTTTGCGAGATTGCCAACAACTTTTTCTCCCAGGTGATCAACGGGATCGAGTCCGTGGCCTATAAAAAGGGGTACTATGTGATCATCAGCCAGAGTCATGAGTCCTTTGAAAGAGAAGTCGCCAACACGCAGTATCTCGCTTCCCGGAGCGTGGACGGCTTGCTGATCTCCCTGTCCACGGAGACGACGGACCTGTCGCACCTGAACAAACTGCATGATAAGGGGCTGCCGATCGTGTTCTTCGACCGGATCACCGAGGAGATGACGACGCATAAGGTGATCGCCAATAATTTCAACGGTGCTTACCAGGCTACGGAGCATCTTATCCAAAACGGGTTCAAGCGCATTGCCCACCTCACGATATCCCAGCATCTGTCCATCACCAAGGAGCGGCTGGCGGGCTATAAGGCGGCGCTGGCCGATCATCATCTTCCCTATGAGGAGTCGCTTGTCAAGTATTGCAAGTACGGCGGGCTTATCGGTGGCGAGACGGAAGAGGCTGTCGACAGTCTGCTGGGGTTGAAAAAACGGCCGGATGCCATCGTTGCGGCCAGCGACAAGCTTTCCACGGGATGTCTGGCTGCATTGGCCAGGCGGAAGGTGCGGGTGCCGGAGGAGATGGCGATCGTCGGGTTTACCAATTCGCTGCTGACCGATATCTTTCACCCGGCGTTGACGAGTGTCCGGCAGCCGGCCTTTGAAATGGGGCAGGTGGCGATGGAACTGCTGATCGATATCATCGAGAGCAAGCACCCGGTCACCAAATTCGAAACGAAGGTGTTGAACACCGAGTTAACCGTACGATCTTCCAGTAAGAAGGCTTAGTCCAGCTGTACACGCGTTTGTTTTGGCGCGAACAGGTGCATGACGACCCAAGCGAGCAAATATGCCGATCCACAGATGAGGAAGATGATCGTATATCCCAGGGTTTTATTACCGTGTTTTGTGAAATAGTCGAGCAGCATCCCAACGGAGGGCTGAAAGATGATGCCGCCGATGGAGCCGGCCATTCCGCCGATGCCGGTGATGGAACTGACGGCTCTTTTGGGAAACATATCGGAGGCCGTGGTGAAGATATTGGCGCTCCAGGCCTGATGGGCTGCCGCCGCGAGGCTGATGAGGGCCGTGATCATCCACATATTCGACAGATAGCCGGCGAAGACGACGGGAACCACGCAAACGGCGAAGATGAACATTACCGTTTTCCGGGCTTTATAGACGGGCCAGCCTTTGCGGATGAGATAGCCGGAGAGGTAGCCGCCGCCGATGCTGCCTACTGTCGTGCAGGAATAGATGACGACGAGGGGCCAGGTGATCTTTTTTGTATCCTGGTGGAAGACATCGTGGAAATAGCCATTCAGCCAGAAGAGATAGAACCACCATACGGGGTCGGTGAGGAATTTCCCGAATACGAAGGCCCAGGTCTGGCGGACCCCGAGGAGGCGGCGCCAGGGTACGCGGGCACCCCCCACAGCGGGATCGGATTCGGTATCGTCGCTATGGATGTGGTCGTATTCCGCTTTGCTTAGTTTTCTTTTCCGGGAGGGGATCTCGTACATGAACCACCAGAAGAAGAGCCAGATCAGGCCCAGGGCGCCGGTGGCGATGAAGGCCATCTGCCAGCCATAAGCGGCCAGGATGAGTGGCACCATGATGGGCGCCACCACGGCACCGATGTTGGCACCGGAATTAAAGATCCCGGTGGCGAGGGCGCGTTCTTTTTTCGGGAACCATTCGGCTACGGCTTTGATCGCGGAGGGGAAGTTACCGGCTTCACTAAGCCCGAGGGCCGAGCGGGCGATGGTAAAGCCCGTTGTTGCTTTTGCCAGGGCATGGCCCATGGCGGAGAGGCTCCAGCCGATGATGGAGATGGCATAGCCTACCTTGGTCCCTACCCTATCGATGATGGCGCCGAAGAACAGCAGGCCGGCGGCGTAGAAGAATTGAAAGATCCCATTGATGGCACCAAAGGTGGTGTCGTTCCATCCAAAGTCATGTTTTAAAGTCGGTTCCAGCAGGCCGATCACCTGGCGGTCCATATAATTGATCGTGGTAGCGAAGAACAGGAGTGCGCAAACGGTCCATCGATACCGGCCTGTGGGAGCGTTAGACATGTGGATTCTATTAGGGATTGAATATAGTCAATTATCGGATATCGGGGATGTTCACGAGATCCATATCCGTATAGGTATAGTTCTCACCTGCCATGCCCCAGATGAAGGAGTAGTTGCTGGTGCCGCAGCCCGAGTGGATGGACCAGGGTGGTGAGACGATGCCCTGGCAGTCGGCGACTACGAGATGGCGGGTCTCCTGTGGCTGGCCCATAAGATGGAACACGCGCTGGCCTTCCGGGACATCGAAATAAAAATAGGCTTCCATCCTACGGGTATGGGTATGTGCGGGCATCGTATTCCAGACGCTGCCTGTCTTGAGGATGGTGAGGCCCATGACGAGCTGACAGCTGCGGATGCCTTCGGCGTGGATATATTTATAGATGGTCCTGGCGTTGGAAGTGTCCGCCGATCCGGTGGTTACGGGGAGGGCTTTTTCTTTTGGCAGGTACTGCACGGGATGGGCGGCGTGGGCCGGGGCGGAGAGCAGGAAGAAGAGTGCGGGTTCGTCGGCGTGTTCGCTTTCGAAGACGATCTTCTTCACTCCTTTGCCGGCGTAGAGGCAGTCGAGCTTATTCAGATCGTAGGCGGTGTCATCGGCGTGTACCCTACCCTTTCCGCCGACGTTGATGATCCCGAGTTCGCGGCGCTGGAGGAAGAAGTCGGCGCGGAGTTCGGGGTGGGTCTCGAGGGAGAGCTTTTGGTTTACGGGGCATGCGCCGCCGAGGATAACGCGGTCGTAATGGGTATAGACCAGGCGGATCGCGTCGGGCTGCATGAGGCGTTCCGTGAGGAAGGCATCGCGCAACTCGTCCGTTGTCATGCCGCGAACCTCTTTTGGGCTATGTTCGAATCGTATTTGCATATCTGTTATTTCTGTGATTTATCTTCCCATCCAGCCGCCGTCGACGGTGAGGATGGTGCCGTGTACATAATCTGCCGCGGATGAGGCCAGGAAGACGGTCGGTCCGCGGAAGTCGTTGGGGTCGCCCCAGCGGCCGGCCGGGATGCGATCGAGGATGGTCTTGCTGCGTACGGGGTCATTGCGGAGGGCTTCGGTGTTATCGGTACTGATATAACCGGGTGCGATGCCGTTGACGTTGACGCCGTGAGAAGCCCATTCGTTTGCCAGGGCTTTTACGAGGCTGGCGAGGGCGCCTTTGCTGGCTGCATAGCCGGGGACGGTGATCCCGCCCTGGAAGCTCAGGAGGCTGCAGGTGAAGATGATCTTCCCGCCCCGGCGCTCCACCATCTCCTTCCCGAATTCGCGGGCGAGGATAAAGGCGGCGTCGAGGTTGATGGATAGCACCTTGTCCCAGAATTCGTCGGGGTGTTCCGCCGCGGGTTTGCGGAGGATCATGCCGGCGTTGTTGACCAGGATATCGACGCGGGGATGGGCGGCTTTCACTCTTTTTATGAAGTCATAAAGGGAAGTGCGATCGGTGAGATCGGCCTGGAAGGCGGAGAACTTACGGCCCAGGGCGAGGACGTCTTTTTCGATGGCGCTGTCGCTGAGCGGGAGGCTGGCGGAGACGCCGATGATGTCGGCGCCGGCTTCGGCCAGTCCCAGGGCCATGGATCGACCGATCCCTTTGTTCGCACCGGTGACCAATGCGATCTTTCCCTTCAAATTAAACAGATCAGACATAATGATTTAATCGACTATATTTGACAAGTGTACACCCTAATTATTAGATGAAAGGGTTGATCTTCAACTTTTTTTACGAAAACGTTTGCGCGGAGTCATTCCTATCACATGAAATTTGAGGCCATTACCATAAAAGATATTGCCAGGGCATTAGGTCTGTCGGTATCGACTGTTTCAAAAGCGTTGCGGGGCAGCCATGAGATCAGTGAGGAGACGAAAAAGCATGTGCTGGCTTATGCGGCCGAGCATAATTACAAGCCTAACCCGATTGCCCAGAGTCTGAAACGCGGGCGGAGCAAGTCCATCGGGGTGATCGTTTGCAATATCGACAATAACTTCTTCTCGGCGGTGATCAATGGGATCGAGTCGGTAGCCCGGCAGAAGGACTATAACGTCATCATCACCCAGAGTCAGGAGTCCTATGAGCGGGAGATTGCCAACAGCGAGCATCTTTCTTCGCGCTCGGTGGATGGGCTGATCATCTCGCTTTCGGCGGAGACCAAGCGGGTGGATCATCTTATCAAATTGCACGATAAGGGGTTGCCGATGGTGCTCTTTGACCGGATAACCGATGAGATCGCCACGCATAAGGTCATTGCCGATAATTTCAAGGGGGCCTACGAGGCTACGCGGCATTTGCTGGAACAGGGGTTCCGGCGGGTCGCCCATATCACCAGCAGCGGCAGTCTGTCCATCACGCTGGAGCGGTTGGATGGATATAAGAAGGCGCTGGCCGATGCGGGGCTGGCCGTCGATGAGCAGTATATTAAATTCTGCCCCCATGGCGGGATGCTCCCCGACGAGACCCGTCAGGCGCTGACCGAACTGCTGGAGATGCCCAACCGGCCCGATGCGATCTTTACCGCCAGCGACCGGCTTAGCACGACCACGCTTAGCCTGTTGAGGAAGATGAAGATCGAGGTGCCGGATCAGATCGCCCTGGTGGGTTTTACCAATTCCATCTCCGCGGATATCTTTCATCCTTCGCTGACGTCGGTAGTGCAGCCGGCGAAGGAAATGGGGCAGGCGGCCACCGACCTGTTGATCCAATTGATCGAGGCCAAGCGGCCGGTCACGGAATTTCAGAAGCTGGTGCTGGACACGCAATTGCAAATCAGGGATTCGAGTCAGCGGCGGTGAAGCGGCGGGTTAGAATTCGAGTTTCAGCAGGGATACGGCGTGGCGGGGAAGGGTGACGGATATCGTGGCGGTTGTTTGCGTTTGCGGTAGTTGTTGCAGCTTGCCGGCGGCTTCCAGCTCGCGGTATTGCGTTGTCGTCGGGTTTTGGGGTGAGCCCATTTTTTTCCATTGCTCGTAGGAGTTGCTGTGGCTATCGTCGATGCGATACTCGGTGAGCTTTATCTTTTTCGCGGGCAGGTTGGCGATAGTGAGCGTTCTTGTTTCCGCGGGGCCGGGGAGGTCGTCGTCGGTATAGTTCCAGACCATGATATAAAGAGCATGTTTATCCGCGGTGACGAAGGCGTTGTCGACGGGGATGCGGTTGCCGTGCATGAGGCCGTACATGCGGAAGACGTTCAACACGGGTTTATCGATGCCGTTTGTCGCGAGATCGCGAAAGCCGTCGAAATATTTCTGATCCTCGAATTCGAAGGCCCAGCTCATGGCGGCGGCGAGGTTGACCTGCATGCTGTCGGCGATGGTGGCGATGCGGGCGAAGGCGGCGGCGGTGTAGCTGGAGTACATGGTCCCGTTGCGATAGGCGTTCTCGGGATTGGTGGCCATGCCGCAGGCGGCGCAGCCTTCGGGATCGCATTCGGTGATATAGATGGGGAGATTGCTGTAGGGCGAGGCTTTTACGATGGCGAAGCCGGCGGTAACGTCGTTCAGTTGGGGGACCCTATTCATGCGTACGTGGCCGTCGACGATCTTCGGGCTGCCTTTTGCGTGGAAGCTGATGAAGTCGAGCGGTGTTTTTGTGCTGTCGCAGTGGGCGAGGAATTCGCGGAGCCAGCGGCCGGCGTTGTTGCCGTGTGGGCCGGTGGTGGCGGGGCCGCCGACATGGGCGGAGGGAAGCGCTTTTTTGACGGCCCTGGCCGTGTAGTCGTAGAGTTTGAAATATTCTGCTTTTGTTCCTTTCCAATAGCTTATATCCGGTTCGTTCCAAACTTCCCAGAGCCAGGTGTCGACCTCTTTTTGGCCGTAGCGTTGAACGCAGTGGCGGACCCAGGTTTCGATGAGGGTGGCCCATTTATCATAGTTGGTGGGTGGCCAGGCCCAGCCGGTGTAGATGCTGTCATAGCGGACGCCGGGTTTCCAGTGATGGCGATAGGGTTCGGGGTGGGTGGAGAGGGCTTCGGGCATGAAGCCGATCTCGGCGAGGGGTTTCATGCCGCGCTGTACGTAGGTGTCGAAGATGCTGTCGACGATATGCCAGTTGTAGACGGGGTTGCCTTGGGCGTCTTCGGTGTAGGCGTTGGTGGAGCCCCATTTGAGGGCGGCGGTGCCGTCGCCGGTCGTGAGGAGGTTGTGGCAGCGGACATAGACGGGGGTGGGACGGCTGAGTCCGGCGAGTTCGCCAAG
>NZ_DASYCH010000006.1:0-4018 GCF_036500295.1 Puia sp.
TTTAGTGGGGGTGTGCTTACGAATTTGGGAGGGAATCGTTAGAGTACGATCAGCTTGCCGTTTTCGTAGAACGGTAGAACGTTGGCCAGGTCGGGCGTCAAACAGTACCGGATATCCTTTTCCAGTCCAAACCCGTTGAGCCGGAGGTAGTGGGAGGCTTGTTTGTTCTTCATGAATTCAAAAAGATCTACCCGGGCGTCGAGGTACATCGTCTCGGCGACCCTGGAGGAGTCGCAATTGATATGAAAATGATCTTTTACCTGGTTGATCACTGCGCCGGCAAATAAGAGGTCTTCGATATTGATCTTGTCTTTCCAGGCGGCGCAGCCCAGGACGACCGGCAGGTTTTGTGCCGTCAGGTAACGGCAGATCGCGCCGAGATTGGGAAAGGAGCCGGTGACGATCTGGCCGGCGCCCCGGTCGAGGGCCATGTGGAGGAGTTTTGTGCCGTTGGTGGTGGTAAGAACCAGCGTTTTGCCAGCGACGAACTCGCGGGGGTATTCGAAGGGGGAATTGCCATGTTCCAGTCCTTCGGCGATCCGGCCATCGCGTTCGCCTGCGGTGATGCCGTCGATCTGGCGGCCCAGTTCGATGCATTTGGCGACGCTATCCACGGGGATCACGCATTTGGCGCCGTTGTATAAGGCTGTTGCAATAGTGGAAGTTGCCCGAAGGACATCGATGATGACCACGATGGCGTGATTCAGATCATACAAATGAAGCAAGGCAGGAGATAAAGCGGTATGTAAGTTGGGCTTGGAATTTGTCATAACCGGGATAACGCAAATGTAGGGGTTCGGTAGCTTTTATTAATCCAAAATAAATTTCCATTTTTCCGTTTCCGCGTAATCTTTGATCATGCCGTTGCGGGTTTCCAGTAAATTCTTCATATACCGGGTTAGGAATACTTGATTGACCAGTTTTCCGAGGCCGCCATAGGGCGTTTCGAAGTGGAACAGGTCGATGAGAAGGGTTCCGTTGTCGATCCGTTTGAAGTGGTGTTCATGGCGGAGGCTTTTAAAATCCCCGCTGACCATTTCATCGGTAAAGGACAGTGGCCGGACCATTGAAACGATCCTTGACTTCAGGATCCGGATCTTTAGCAAATGTTTAGCCTTCCAGGTCACCGTTTCGTCCAGACCGATCAGGCCATTGGTGGTGCCGGCGATAGCTTGTTCTCCTGTGTGAGCCATCGTTTTGCGGTGGAGCTCGATGCTCCGGCAAAGATCGAATACCCGGTCGGCGGGTGCGGCAATAAAGGTTGTCAGATGGATCGTAGGCATGGGTGGGTCCTCGTTATTGGCTTTTTGGATAGATCGCAATACGGGCCGCCGGGCTGCAGACCGATGCCCCTTTTGTAAGAAAAAATCATTCCAAGCTTTGTCACCGATCATAAAAAACGAGTTTTTAACCTGCCCATTAACTGAAGGGGAGCTTGGTAACCCTTGCCTGGAGCAGCTTGTCGCGTATTTTTATGTAGATCTTGCTATCGATATTGGAGAAGGGGGGGCGTACATAACCCATTCCGATCGCCTTGCCCAGGGTTGGGGATTGTGTACCGGAGGTTACCTTCCCGATCACGGCGCCGGAGAAATCCTTGATCTCGTAGTCATGCCGGGGGATACCTTTCTCGAGCATTTCGAAGCCGACGAGTTTTTTGCCGATGCCGTCCGCCTTTTGTTGTTCCAGGATCGCCCGGGCGGTGAACTCCTTTGTGAATTTTGTGATCCAGCCCAGTCCGGCCTCGAGGGGGGTACTCGTATCGTCGATATCGTTGCCGTAGAGGCAGTAGCCCATTTCGAGCCGCAGGGTATCGCGTGCTGCCAATCCGATGGGTTTCAGGCCCTGGGGTGTACCCACCTCGAAAATTTTGTTCCAGACCTTTTCTGCCGCGTCGTCTTTGTCCTCGAAATAGATCTCGATGCCCCCGGCGCCGGTATATCCCGTGGCGCTGATCACCACATTGTCAACTCCTGCGAAGGCGCCTTTTACAAAAGTATAATAGGTGAGGTTGAGGATATCGAGATCGGTAAGGGCCTGCATGAGGCGGGTGGCGTTGGGGCCCTGGATCGCGAGCAGACAGGTTTTGTCCGAGATATTGTGCATTTCGGCGTGATGGGTATTGTGCCGGGCGATCCAATTCCAGTCTTTTTCGATATTGGCGGCGTTGACCACCAGCATATAGGTTTTATTTTCTTCCAGGCAGTAGACGATCAGGTCGTCGACGATACCGCCTTTTTCGTTGGTCAGGGCGCTGTACTGGGCTTTGCCGGCGGTCAGTTTGGAGGCGTCGTTGGTGGTTACGCGCTGGATGAGGTCGAGTGCTTTGTCTCCTTTCAGGATGAATTCGCCCATATGGCTGACATCGAAGACGCCGGCATTGGTCCTTACGGTCTGGTGTTCATCGTTGATGCCGCTATAGGAGATCGGCATGTTGTAGCCGGCGAACTCCGCCATTTTTGCGCCAAACGCGAGATGTTTGGCTGTGAAAGGGGTGTGCTTCATTGAAGTGAATTTGGCGGCAAAAATATGGTTTGCGGGGGAGCTTGCAAAAGAAGATGTTGGTTTTTGGAGGGAGCTGTTGCGCTGGTCGCCCGGCTTACGACCGCTAACGCGGTCTAGCGGGGCTAATGTCTTTGGAGCTTTTTTGCGCCGGGGAAGCGAAAAAAAGCTCCGCGGCCCTTGCCGGCGGAGCTGTTCCAACTTCAACCAACTATTGAAATAGTGCTGATTTCAAATTTATACTAGTTAAAAAAGCCCGATATAAGCAATAAAGACGGGCTGTCGGGGGCCATCACCATCGTCGTGCTCTTCTGGTCGGGTGTGTCGACGGCGGGTTTGGTCTTTGGGTGTTCGGGGGCTTTATAGCGGTAACCGGGTCGGTCAGGGTTTGCGGGAGTCGCCGGTTTGTCGTCCCGGTTCCGATAGCCCGGGTCGTCGTCATCCCCGGAGTTGCTGTCTTTGTAGTTGCGGTCTTCCCTGGCCTTGTCTTTGTCCCGGCGGTCGGTGCTTTTTTTGTCCGTCCGCACAAGTCCGTCTGTCGTCATGATATATTCGATATTGCTGTTCCAGGAGTAGCTATTGTCGATCATGTCGAAGTCGTCGTCGCCGGAGCGGTTCCAGTCGTCGCTCCATCTGTTCCATTGGATATGCCGGCCATTGGAGTTGATCGAGAACCATTTATAGTCTCTTATGGTGCTATTGACAACGATCTTCTTGCCGATGGGAATGGCTACGGCGATCAGGACCTGTTGGTTGCGGAATTTCTGGCCCTGTGTGATGGCGAATCCATGCGGCAGGTAAAGGATGCTGTCGGTCTGCCGGACGGGGAAAGCGATCTGTTGTGCGAGGTCGTGCGCCACTTTTGGGTTGCTGCCACGGCTGAAGCGGACCACCTGTACGTGGTAGGCGCTGTCTTCGCTCTTCACCAGGTTCACCCGGATCGTGGCGAGCAGGAGGCTGTCCTCATTCAGGTTAAAGAAAGGACCGCGGCTCCGCCAGTCGCCGTCGAACCACCAGTCATTGTCATAAAACTGGTTATCGCTTTTGGCTGCCATCACGACCAGTTTTCCATGGACGGGTTGGGTCAGCGGGAATTCTTCTTCCACATGCTGTCTTGACCGAAAATTGCTCATCACCATGCCAACCAGGGCGATAAAGGAAAACAGGCCGATCACCCATAGGGTAGCAAACGTATAGCCGAGGTAGTGGTTGCGGGAGCGGACGCCCGTGATCCGGCGGATCAGCCAGGTGAGCAGGGCGATGACCGGGATGACCAGGAAGAGGGCGAAGGCGGTCCAGGCGAGAAAATTCTGCCAGAAGCCAGCGAGGAGATAATTTTTCAGGTCGAGTACGCCGTCTCCGCGGAAGGCGAGGCCTGCCAGCCCCATGATCAGACCAAAGGCGATGAGTCCGGCAATGAAGAGGAAGAAGGCTTTGAACAAAATGCCGATGGCGTGGCCGATGCCGCTACCTGTTCTACGGGCGGCGGGATATGCTTCGGTGGTAAAATTCTGGG
>NZ_DASYCH010000007.1:0-59865 GCF_036500295.1 Puia sp.
AGCGCGATCGGGCCCAACAGACGATCGACCGCGAAACTTCCCGCCGTGATCAGGAGCAGGCTCAAAGAGAACAGGAACAGGCGCAAAGGGAACGCGAACAAACCCAAAGAGAACGGGAACAAACTCAAAGGGAACGGGAGCAAACCCAAACAGAACGGGAGCAAAGACAAAGAGAACGGCAGCACGATCAGTACATTGAGCAGGCCGTATCCGTCAGCAACCAGGGCGACGACGATATGGACCAGGCCGTAAGCGAACAGCGCGAGCAGTTTGCCGAAGACCGCGCGATGCTGAAAAAAGGTATCCAGATCCTCCTCGACGAACACGTCATCAACGACTCTCAAACCCTCAAAACCCTCGTACTTACCGACACCGACGTCTCGGTCAACGGCGTCAAACAATCCCCCAACCTCTATCAGCAGATACGTACAAAGCTCGGCGAATGGGCCCGTAACGGCTTCTCCTATGGCGCCACCGGCCCGACCGATAACTATTCCCTTAGTATCAATGATTGATCGGCCTCCCCGGCCTCACCGTCGTCAGATGCTGCTCCTTCTTCCAAAAATAAGCGAAACCAGAAACAGCACGATAAAAATAAAGAACAGCACTTTCGCAATGGAGGCAGCGCCTGCGGCGATCCCGAAGAAGCCAAAGGCCCCGGCGATGATCGCAACGATCAAAAAGATTAATGTCCAGCGTAACATGTTCGTTGTTTTAGGTGAATAATACCTACCGATGCCAAACCCATGCCACGACGCATCCCAATCTAACTCCCTATATTTCAACGGTAGAAGAAATTTTCCTATCTTCCCATCCGTACTAAGATCGTATATGCTGAAAAAAATGACACCGTCCGTACGGACCCGCACCGCATCCCTGTCGTCCGTTATCCTGCTCGCCATCACGGCCCTCGTCGCCTGCCATCCGAACAACAATTCCACACCGGCAACAGCCGACACCCCCGCCGCAAAACACGCCCCCCTGCCGACGTTCAAGCGCAACCCCGAGACCCGCACCCACGTTAAAAAAGAGCCGGTAGCCGAATACAAGATCCACACCGACAACAAGCTCAACGAGCTATACTTCTCCGTCGCCCTCTATGAGACCCCCGTCACGATGAACTACCTCGCAAAGTTCGACTTCGAAGGCCTCGGCGGCGAAGACACCATCAGGCTGCCCGATGTCGGCATCCCGCCACACCCGGTGTTGCAGAAAGGCCCCGAAAAATACTCCTGTATCATCGGGCTGATGGATCACACCAACAACTTTCGCCCGCTGAAAAAAGTCTATGTCACCGACAAAGGGTCCCAACTGAAGATCACGACACTGAAACACTATACCGTCACCGAAGGCTATCGCCTCGTTCCGCAATAATTCCTTGGGATCCGAAACCTACATACCCTCCGACCTCCTCAAACCATATATCAGGTCTTTTGCCATCCAGTCGACGGCCGTCGAAACAACCTACAAAGTCCTCCCCGACACGGGACTCGTCATGGGTTTTCAGTATAAGGGCAAACTGCTCCGCGTCGACGACGACACCACCATCGCGCTTTCCGTCTCCGGCGTCTCGGGTCTGGCAGACCATTGCCGTACCTTCAGGAGCATCGCCAACACCGGCACCATCCTCGTTTTTTTTAAGGAAGCCGGGGCAACCCCATTCTTCCGGCAACCCCTGCATGAACTGTTCCGGGATAGTGTCTCGCTGGAGAACTTCATGCTTCGCTCCGAACTCCTCTGCCTGGAAGAACAGTTTGCCGAAGCATCGACCAATGCCATCCGCATATCCCATCTGGAAAATTTTCTTATCGGCAGAATGACCCCGACCGGCCCCGACAGACTGGTGCTCGCCGCTCTGGCGTTGATCCATAAGCACAAAGGCGATATCCGGATAAAAGACCTGGCCCGGCAGCTGCACATCAGCCAAAGCCCGCTGGAAAAGCGATTCCGCCAGGCCGTTGGCGCCACACCGAAGAAATTCGCTTCCATCGTCCGGCTAAAGAATGTCCTGCAACGATTCGATCCGCAGTCCTCCCTCACCGAACTCGGTTACGAAGCAGGTTTCTACGACCAGGCTCACTTTATAAAGGAATTCAAGGCGTTTACCGGTGCCACGCCGGAAGATTTCTTCGGCAAAAAATAGAAAAACGATTTTTTACAATTGCGCCCGCCGGGCGGCATCGACCTTTGTGGTCACAAAACGATTACAAATGAACAGGATGAAAACCTACGATGTCCCTCACAAAGGCTTGCGCAACGCCCTCTCTCAGATGTCCTTGCTGGCCGGCAGGACCGATTACTCCAGCCCGGCGGAAGTCCATCGGCTGCATCAGCTCGGCTCCCGCCTCTTCCGCATCCTCACCATCCATGCCGAAGACGAGAACGGGGTCACACTGGCCCACCTCGAAACCCGCTGCCCCGGCTGCAGCCGGCACGACCTCGACGACCACGAAAGGATCGAACTCGCGCAGCAGGATCTCGAAAGCCGGCTTGATCTTCTCTATGCCGGGGTAAAAGCAGGAGAGGACATGACCGGGGCCGGCGCCGGATTCTATCTCGCCTTCACCGAATTTCATGGGGGATATCTCGGGCACACCGCCGAAGAAGAACGCGTCACCCAGCCCCTCCTCTGGCAACATTTCACAGACGCAGAACTCGCCGCGCATCGCGCGCAGATCATGGCCAAAAATCCGCCCCAAACCCTGCTCATCTGGTTTGAATTCGTGATCCCCGCCCAAAGCCACGCCGAAAGGGTAGGGCTGTTGAGTGGCTTCAAAAAAATGGCCCCGCCCCCCTTCTTCGCCGAAGCGATGCAGGTCATCAAAACGGTCCTTACGGGCGAAGAGTTTGATGCGATGGCGACCGCTTTAAATCGTACTTTTGAAACCCCGGGATAAGCAGGAAAATAAAACATGGAGTACGGCAAGATAATTATTTTAAACGGTGCGCCGCGATCGGGAAAATCCAGTATCGCAACACAAATTCAAAACACCTTCGAAGGCCCCTGGCTGAACATCGGCGTCGATGCCTATGTAAAACACCTATTGCCGAAATCGCTGTTGCCCGGCATCGGCTTGCGCCCCGGCGGCGAACGCAAAGACCTGGAATCTTTTATTGTCACCTGTTATGCGGCATTGTATGAGACCATCGCCGCGCATAGCCGGCTCGGGTTGAATGTCGTGGTTGACGTTGGGCATCATGATAGCTATGCCCGCCCGTTATTCATTCTCCGCGACTGTGCTAAAAGGTTGGCTGGCTTGCCGGTCTTATTTGTCGGGGTAAAATGCTCCCTGGCCGTCATCATGGCGCGGCGCAACCATTCTCAGGAGGATGAAAGGACCAGCTATGTAAAGGGGGCATCCGCCGATCCGGTTCCTTTCCCGGTGCAGTTATGGCAGGAGAAAGTTCATGAGCCCGGCATTTATGACCTGGAGGTCGACACCACCGATGCAAGTCCCGAAGCCGCAGCGGCGATCATCGGGGCGCATCTCCATCTTTGTAAACCCACGGCCAACGCCTTTGATAAATTGCGATCCTCATAGGGCGCTACTCCCTGACGCTTACCAATAGCCAAGATAGATAAAACTAAGCGCGATGGTATCAAAAAAGGCGTGAAAGAAAGTGGCGTACCACATATTCCTGTTGAAATAGATCATCAAAGCCTGGTAAGCGCAGCCGCAAAAAAAGGCGTTGAGCATGCCCGATACCCCGAGTTGCACATGGTACAATGCAAAAATAAGGTTGGTACACAGAAAGCTGATGGGGATCACGTATCTGCCGCGGATCATTTTTTCCAGTCGCGTAAAGATAAATCCATGAAAAACGATCTCTTCATATAAGCCGCCGACAACCCATCCCATACTCAGGATAAACAGGTAGTTATACAAATGATGCCGGATAGACCCGAAATCATCCAGGTTGGGCTTGGGGAGAACGACGATTTTGTTGATCAGCGGGAATAACACATAATTCAAAAAAGCAAACAGCACAACGGCCGCAACGGCCCCGATCAAAAGGGGCTTTAGCCCGGCTTTTTTGAAGCGAAAGCCGACGCTGGCAAAATTTTCCCTGGTCTTTTTTAGCGCCAGCCAGATGACCAAAAGCACCGGGACCGTATATCCAAAGGGGATAGGGATGATTCTCCAATGCGGAAATAGAAAAGCAAAGAAAATGACAAGGATGGCCAGTGCACTATCGGCAACAGATAGCTTTTGATTCATTAGATTGGTTTAGGATGGCTCAAATATCAACAATATTTCCGCTTTTTTGGCAGCCGGCCCTCCGACCTGAATTGCCATTGATAGTTAATGACTTGCAACTTGAATAAACTTGCCCCGCCTTGAATCGGTTTTGAACAGCCGGTTCTGTCCCGCAGAACTAGCTTCGTCCGCATTAAATCGATTTATATGTTAAAGAAGCTGTTTCTGCTCAGCGGATGGTTGTTTGTTGCATCCCTTTTTTCAAATATACAGGCACAGACTGCCCGCCTTCAGGACTGGACCGTCCTATCCGAAGATAATAACAAGGCCCCCGCGACAGATACGGTCTTCCTGGGTAAGCCCTGCGTAAAATTGGATGGTCATTTGGCTGCTGGCATCTGGGATCAAAAAGCCGATTTGAAGAACTTCCGGCTGGAGTTTGACATGGCGGGGTCCATCATGGCCGGCGTCGGCTTCCACGTCGTCGACGAACAGAACTACCAGCTTCTGTATTTCCGGCCGGGTTACGGCGGCACGATCGAAGCCATCCAATATATCCCTATTTACAATGGGGCGTTGAGCTGGGTCTTTTATGGGGCATACCAGGCAACGGCGGATATCCACAAATTGCAGTGGTTTCATGCGGCCATTGAGGTAAGAGGGGATAACCTGAAAGTATTTACCAATGGGAATGCCCGTCCCGACATGGATATTCGGCTGCAGCACGTCGGGGCCGATAAAGGAACTGTTCTATTGCGAACCATGTTCGGGGAAGCCTACTTCGCCAATGTCAATTATCGCCAGCTTCCGGACGCCATTACCGGCTGGGAGATCTCCGGTCAGCTGCCGGCCGGCAAAAGGTACGGCTATGACCAGGTCAAATCGGTCAAAGAATGGCGATCGGTCAACGAACCGGGCGATGAGTACGTGAATCTTTGCCGGTACTTCAAAATGCCGGAGGGCGCCGTCATCGCAAGGCATACCATCAAGGCCGACAGCGCCGGCAATAAATACCCGTATTTTGACTTTACGGGCACGTTGCACATCTTCCTCAACGGCAAAGAAGTCTTTGGCTACGAAAAGTACCGGTTGACTCGCGTCGAAGCCGATACCTATCGAACCCGTCTGGCCCTGCAAAAAGGGAACAACGAGCTTGTCTTCATAACCCAGGGCGACGGATTTTTCTTCGGCAAAGGCTACAATTCGTTGGGCAGGCTCCAGCACCAAAACTGGGGATTCATCGCCGCGCTCGGGAATTGACGACCGTAGCGATCCCCAGCTAAAAGCCTAACTTTATACCCTATGAAAAAACCAATAACCAGTCTCGCCTCCCTTCTGTTAACCCTCGCCGCCCTCGCGCTGACCCTCGTGCTAACATCCGCCGCCTCCGCCCAAACCCCCACCATCAACGGCGACTTCGCCCTCAAAAACGTCCACACCGGCAAATACGCCCGCATAAAAGACGCCAACAGCGCCAACGGCACCCCCATCGTCGCCTACTCCCCCGAAAACTGGAAATGCATGACCTGGGAATTCCAATCTGCAGCCGACGGCAGCCACACCCTCAAAAACCTCTTCTCCGGCAAGACCCTCCAACCCCTCCACGGCCAGGCAAAAGCAGGCGCCCCGATGGAAGAACAACCCATGCACCGGGAACAATACCAGCAATTCGAACTCGTCGCCGCCGGCAACAACCAATATCTGATTAGATTGAAAGGTACTGAATTCTACCTCACCCCCGCCGATCCCGGCGGCGCCGTCAACAGCGCCATCATCCTCCAGCCGATGACCAATGGCGATCTCCAGCACTGGACCCTGGTTGAACAGCATCCCACGATGTAAGCGGCCTAGCCGTCTATCAACACCGACCGCGGTTCCAGATCGACAAATTCGATCGTCGCCCAATGGTCGATCCTTTTCACAACGTAAATCATCGACCAACGTACAGGCTCACCCCCGATCCGGGTCAGCCCGATACTTTCCAGGTCAAACTCCTTATCGATATCCTCGATGGTCTCTCCCTCGTACCAGTCGAACAGCCGTTCGTACAATAGGGGAGTGATAGCCGTTTTGATCGTGTCGTATTTTCCCTGGATAAGCGCATACCACTCCTTTTGAGCTTTCGTCGCTCCCGTTTCATCAGCATCGATCGTAAGCCCGATCTCTCGCTGCAGAGGCTGGAAGAAGGCCTCGCATTCAAAGAAATTTTTCGACGCGTCCTTGAATCGCGTGAACCTCATTGCTCCAAAGACCTCATCCTGGAGCTTGAATGGCTTTTTAAAAAGGTTGAACAGAGGCATGGGAAGGATTTTCTCTTAAATATACAAAAATCCGGCGCCGATACCCCGAGGATGAAGGATAACGGCGCCGGGGCTTTATTTTGTTGGCAACCTGGTTTTCCAGGGCAGGTTTATGCCCGGTCGAACCGGTCGAGGTTCATCACCTTGACCCATGCCGCCGCAAAATCCTTTACAAATTTTTCTTTGGCATCTTCGCACGCATAAACCTCGGCCAGTGCCCGGAGCTCACTGTTCGACCCAAAGATAAGGTCCGCGCGCGTTGCCGTTCCCTTCGGCACTCCCGTCACCCGGTCGCTTCCTTCGAAGAAATGCCCCTCATCCGAGGTCGCCGTCCACTTCGTGCCGAGCTCCAGCAGGTTGACAAAAAAATCGTTGGTCAGCGCTTCGGGCTGTTGGGTGAACACCCCATGCCGCGATCCGTCGAAATTGGTATTCAGCACCCGCATCCCGCCGACCAGCACCGTCATCTCGGGTGCGGTAAGCGTCAGCAGCTGCGCCTTGTCGACTAAGAACGCTTCGGCCTTTCCGGCGTAATGCACCTGCGAGTAGTTCCGGAACCCATCCGCCACCGGTTCCAGCACCTCGAAGGACTCCACATCCGTCTGCTCCTGCGACGCATCGACGCGCCCGGGCGTAAAAGGCGCCGTGAGGGGATAGCCGGCATTCTTTGCCGCCTTTTCCACTCCGGCACAGCCGCCCAGCACGATCAGATCCGCCAGCGAAACCGCCTTGCCGTCTGCCTGTACACCGTTAAAGTCTTTTTGGAGGGACTCCAGCACCCCCAGTACCCTGGAAATCTGCGCGGGATTATTCACGGCCCAGTCCTTCTGCGGCGCCAGCCGGATCCGCGCACCGTTTGCACCTCCACGTTTGTCCGATCCGCGGAAGCTCGCAGCCGAAGCCCATGCCGTCGATACCAGCTGGGAAACGCTCAGCCCCGCATTCAGCAACTTATCCTTCAACGCCGCAATATCCTGATCGTTGATCAGCGGATGCGTCGCGGTCGGCAACGGGTCCTGCCAGATCAGCTCTTCGGCGGGCACGTCCGGTCCGAGGTAGCGGACCCGTGGACCCATATCGCGATGCGTCAGTTTGAACCACGCGCGCGCAAAAGCATCCGCGAATTGATCGGGGTTCTCATGAAAACGCCGGGAGATCTTTTCGTACATCGGGTCCACCTTCAGCGCCAGATCGGTGGTCAGCATCGTCGGCGCATGACGCTGCTTCGGGTCATGGGCATCCGGCACCGTGCCGTCGCCCGCGCCGCGGGCCGGCCTCCATTGGAAGGCGCCCGCCGGACTCTTGGTCAGCTCCCATTCAAAGCCAAAGAGGTTCTCAAAGAAGTTATTGCTCCATTTCGTCGGGGTGGTCGTCCAGGCGCCTTCCAGCCCGCTGGTGATGGTATGACCGGCATTGCCGCTGCCAAACGTATTCCTCCAGCCAAGGCCCTGCTCTTCGATACCCGCGGCGGCCGGTTCCTTGCCGACATGTTTGCCGGCATCGGCCGCGCCATGCGTCTTGCCAAAGCTGTGGCCGCCGGCGATAAGCGCGACGGTCTCCTCATCATTCATCGCCATCCGGCCAAAGGTTTCCCGGATATCGTGCGCCGCGGCAAGCGGGTCGGGATTCCCATCGGGCCCTTCGGGGTTCACATAGATAAGACCCATCTGAACGGCCGCAAGCGGGTTCTCCAGGTCGCGTTTGCCTTCATACCGCTTGTTGCCCAGCCACTCGCTCTCGGCTCCCCAGTAGACATCCTCCGAGGGCTCCCACACATCCTGGCGGCCGCCCCCAAACCCGAAGGTTTTAAATCCCATCGAATCGAGCGCGCAGTTACCCGCCAGCACGATCAGATCGGCCCAGGAAAGCTTCTTCCCGTATTTCTTTTTCACCGGCCAGAGCAGCTGGCGGGCCTTGTCGAGGTTGGCATTGTCCGGCCAGCTGTTCAGCGGGGCAAAGCGCTGCATGCCCCTGCCCGCGCCGCCACGGCCATCCGAGATCCGGTAGGTGCCGGCGGCATGCCACGACATGCGGATCATAAAAGGACCATAATGGCCATAGTCGGCCGGCCACCAGGCCTGCGACGTCGTCAGCACATCGGTGATATCTTTTTTCACGGCGGCAAGATCCAGTTTCTTAAACTCCTCGGCATAGTTGAAACCCTTGTCCATCGGGTCCGACAACGCGGAATTCTGCCGGAGGATACTTAAGTTCAGCTGATTCGGCCACCAGTCGCTGTTTCTCGTTCCTCCGCCTGCGCTCTGCTTCAGTACCCCGTTGATGAACGGGCACTTTCCGGCTGCTTTTGGATGATGCTCTGACGCGTAGTGAAGCGTATTGTTTTCCATAATGACAAATTTTATTTGTTGTTACCAAATATAAAAAATAAAAAAACCGAATCGTCAGTCAATTCGGTTTTTTTAAATGCGTTGGGAGGGTTAGTTTTTAGCCAAGTTCGAGTTCCTCGGAATGGCTCTTGTCGTGCTCGCCTGCCATCAGATGGGTGGAGTGTCCGTTGGCGACATACTTTCGCAGGAACTCTTTTTTCGAATCCCGGAACCAGGCCACCATCCGGAGCTTGTTCAGCGAATAGATATATACCCAGGCCAGGTCCAGCTGTCCGGGCAGGAAACCACAACGGGCGCTTCCCGGAAAAAGATGATGGTTGTTGTGCCACTCACCGGCGAGCAATCCCGGTCTCGTTTGGTTGATGGACAAATTACTCCGGTCGAAGTCGATCCCCTCCTGGTGCTTTTCCTTGCCTCCGCCATGGCCGGTGTAGTTGAATGCCCGGATCAGCGCAAACCAAAGCATGGCCGCGGAAAATATCGCACAGGCCAGTCCCGGCCCCCCGATAAGATACAGCGCGCCAAACCAAAAACTCCAGTTGAGCAGCCAGATGCCGACGATATAAAGCGGGGTGGTGATCGAGCCCCATTTTTGATATTGTTTGTAGGTGTTCAGTTGTACCCCGGAATGCGCCAGGAAGCGGGACGCCTTGGCATACTCCTCTTCGGTCAGGTCGGGCGACACCCGTTGGTGATTGAATTCGGCCAGCATGCAATACCAGAATCCTGCCTGCGCGTTATAAGGATCGCCCGGCTCATCCGATTTGCTGTGGTGTACGTGGTGGGAGATGACATAGATCTCTTCCGGTACCGTCTTGATGACAAGATTCTGGGTGATGATCCGCCAGATCGGGTGGCTGAAGCCATAAGACTTGTGCGTGCAATACCGGTGAAACCAGATGGTCCCATGGGTACCCATGATCACCATGCTGTACACAACGATCGCGATCACGTAATACCAGTGGAAATATTGGAATAGAAAAAAATAGAAGAAGGGGAGCATAGCTATCAGCATCGAAAAGCTGACAAAGGAGATCCAGTTCTTGCGGGTCTTGAAGATATTCATCCTCGAAAATGCTTCCGCCCAAAGCTGCTTGTTACTCGGAACTACCAGGGCGCCATCTTTGTCTTTCCAGCCGTAGGAAGGGGTGTAGAGGAGGGTATCAATGAACGTACCTTTAACCATATGGTTTTTATTTTGAATATTGGCTTTAACCTAAGGCCAAGCAATCCATCCTGCTTATTCTGGTGCACCTGAGCCTGGAACCGGTGGGGCGGGTGGAGCAGGTGGGGCTTTTTTCGCCACGCCTACCGCATTCAGCCCTTTTAATCCCTTCTCAACGGTGTAACTCACCCAATCGCCTTCCCGGATTTGCTCTAATGTCTTACTGACATGAAAAAAGATCCTCTCTCCTCTGTTTGAAACTATAAATCCGAATCCTTTCGATTCATCAAAAAAATCAACTTTTCCTTCCTTTATCGGGTCTTCCACCTCTCTAAACTTGGGCACCCCGATCTCTATATCTTCTGCATTAAAAACCTTCTTCTTATCAGGGTCCGGCGGAGTGGTCGATATGTTGCCGTTCTCATCGATATAGGCCATCATATCGTCCAGGGGTTTCCCTTTCACCTGGTTCGCTCTCCGCTCCGCCATCTTGTTCCGCTTTTCCTGATTCTCTTTCTGACGTTGCTTTTCTTTCTCCCGCTTGTTGGACATCCCTTTTGATCTCGCCATAGGTTTTTTGATTTATCAAGACCCATCCATGATGACAGGAATTGATTGGTAAAAAATAAACTACTCGGGTTTGGAGGGGTCTGGCGTTACCATAACGCTACCACCGGCTTTTTTTGTATCCGCCGCCGCCGCTATTTCCGCCGCCGCGAAACGACCTTTCTTCTTTCGGTTTTGCCTCCACGACCTTGATGTTGCGACCGTCTACGACCGCGTCATTAAGCTCCTCGATCGCTTTCTTGGAAGCCGCCTCGTCGCTCATCTCTACAAAACCGAAACCCCGCGATTTGCCGGTAACCTTATCGTTGATGATCCTGACCGAGGTCACCTCGCCATAAGGGGCAAAAAATTCCTTCAGGTCCTCATCCTTGACGTTAAAGCTTAGGTTCGAAACATAGATGTTCATACACAATCGATTATATGATGAAAAATGATCTGAGGAATGCAAAGAGTAAAAACGACTACGATGCGGTGCAGGATAATTGCCGTTACTTAATGCTGGCTCAAACTAACCCGGTGAAGGTAATCTTTTAATAGTAAAAAACCGCCAATTATTTGGTAAAGAGCAATCTGGCAGTCGGTCCGGGTTATGATCGGTGTCTCCTTGCCCGGGACTTCGAGGTTTCCAAACCGTTTTTTGGAGGAGGATGTCTAACGGGGAAGGTAGCTATTTGATAATTAGATAGATAAGGGTTAATTTGTATCTATGGTCGGGGGCGTGTCATATTTTGAAAGCTTTATCCATCAGCCGAACGACCTATTCCAGGCGCTGACAACCTCCATACAATGGGATCAGCGTATGGCTGCGCGTAAAACGGCCAGTTTCGGGAAAGCCTACAACGATTCTCAAATGGATTATCCTACGCCCCGCGTGCTCTCACGCCCCCGTATACCCCCGGCCACGCCCCCTACGCCACCGTCGCCTTCTGGTGGTCCGTACTCGTCGACACCGCCTCCCACTGGTCCACATCCGCCACACTCTGCGCTATCTTCTCCCGGAAACTCTTGACCGAATCCCGCCCCACCGGCAGGTGCAACGGCGGATTTTCGCTGGCAGCCAATTGGATGACCACCGCAGCAAGTTTCGCCGGATCGCCGGGCTGGTTACCATGCAGCTGACCCGCAAACGCCCTGACGGCTCCCACCGTTTCCTTATAAGCATCCAGGACCACCGCACTGCCCTGGTAAGAATCCGTGGATACGAAGTCCGTGCTGAAAAGACCCGGCGCCACCGCGGTCACCCGGACCCCAAAGGGTTTCAGCTCGACGGCAAACCCTTCCGAAAGGCCCTCGACAGCGTACTTCGTCGAGCCATAGATCCCAAAACCTGGCACGTTGTTCAGGTATCCGAACACGGAAGAGATATTGATGATATGCCCCGAAGCCTGCCTGCGCAGGTGCGGCACAACCGCCCTCGTCACGTTGAGCAGGCCAAAGACGTTCGTGTCGTACTGCTTGCGGACCTCTTCGGCGGAGGTTTCTTCGGTTGCCCCCAGTAACCCATAACCGGCATTGTTGACAAGCACATCGATGCGCTGGAACCGGTCGATCGCCGCCTGGACACCCGCTTTAACCGCTTTTTCATCGGTCACATCCAGCGTGACGACCAATACCCGGTCCCCGCCGCCCAGCCGGCTGGCCAGCTGCCCGGCCTCTTTCCTCACGGTGGCAACCACCTGATCACCGGCCGCCAGCGCAGCCCTGGCAATTTCAAACCCAAATCCCTTGGACGCTCCCGTAATAAACCAAACTTTGCTTTTCATGATGGTATGTTTTAATTGAGATTGTATTCGACATTGACGTTTCCGTGAATGGCCTTCGAATAGGGACAGATGTTGCGGGCCGCTTCCACTAAGGAATGAGAGACGTTGCGGTCAAGACCGGGCAGGTGAATGTTGAGCCGGGCCTGGAGAAAAAAGCTGGCTCCCTGCAATGCCAGATCGACTTCGGCGTCGATGGACCGTTCAGCCGGCAGGCTGACCTTGAACTTTCCGGCGCGATGCCGGGGGCGCCGTCGAAACAGGCCGGCCATCCGGCCGCAAACAGTTGTGTGCAAAAAAAATCAGCACACCTGTGCCTCGATCATTTTCTTCAACGTACGGTGAATGATGGCGATCTTGTCATTCTTCCGCGTCGTCTTGCTGATCAGGATCCCACCCTCGATCATCGCAAACATCAGCGTCGCAAACTCCTTATAATTCCAGTCGGCCCTGAACACCCCCTGCCGGATCCCCTGCGCAATGATATCGATGATCAACTGCTGACCCCTGTTCACCGCCGCGGCGATCCTCTCCCGCAACACCTCATTCTGATCGTCGGCCTCCACCCCGAAATTCATCATCGGACAGCCCCCGTCCACCAACGGTTTCAACGGGTCCCGAAAAGCGTCGACATACGCAAAAAGCTTGTCCTTCGGATGGTCGAACCGGTTGATACCCGCCATGATCCGCTGTTCCAGCAACCCCAGATAATAATCGACCACCGCCTCGGCCAGAACATCCTTGTTGTCGAAATGAACATAAAGACTACCCTTGGAGAGCTTCGTCGCATCCATGATATCGCTCATCGCCGTCGCCGCGATCCCCTTCTTATTGAAGATAGGCGCCGCCCGCTCGATGATCATCTGCCTCGTTTGTTCTCCTTTGCTCATATTAGTGAATTGACAACACGAAGATAAGTGACCGATCGGTCATATCCAAATTTATTTTCAGTCCCCCTTGCCGGAGAACCCTTAATTTTATAAGCAACTATCGATCAATGTCCTTTACGTTCAAAAAAATACCACCGCACCCGGTACTGGCCCCCTACATCGAAAAAATGTGGGTATTCGAAAGCAGCGGAAGACTTCCCTCTGACGATATGAAACTCGTGGTGCCCAACGGGAATCTCAAACTCACCATTGCCTACAGCAACGGGATCATCGCTTCCGTGGCGGCAACGGTCTTCCGGGCGAAGGAACACAGCATCATGCTCACCGGCCTCGTCGACGCACCCCTTACCCTCGACGTCGCGCACGACGAAAAAGCCGGAACCATCGGGATAGAATTCAACCCGATGGGCGCATATCGTTTTTTCCAGGCCGGCATCTCCACCATCAAAAATCAGATCTGCGGACTCGGCGACCTGCTGGACAAGACTGGACAGCAACTGGAAAACCGGATTGCCGACGCCCCCGGGGTGCAGCAAAAGATAACGATCCTCCAGCAATTCCTGATCCGCCAGCTCGCCATGCATCCGGTCGACCCGATCTTCGAATTCTGCACAGCCGCCATCCAGTCCACCCAGGGACGGATAACCATCGGCGAATTGGAAGATAAGACCGGCTACAGCCGCCGCTGGCTCGACATGAAGTTCAACGAAAAATTGGGCGCAAGCCCGAAAAACCTGTCCTCTATCATCCGGTTCAAAAATTTCTACCAGGCAATGTTGGACGGCAACGATACAGTTGTACAGAAAAACAATTTCTACGACTACTATTATGACCAGTCCCATTTTATCAGGTCGTTCCGCCGGTTTACCGGGGTAACCCCAAAACGGCTGGCCGCCGCGGACAACCATTTCGGCAAAAAATTTTACGGCGAATAGGTACTTCCCATTTGTACAATTTTTGGTGCACCCCTTTCCGCAACTTTGCACAAACTTGTATTCACATATGGAAAAGGTAATTTTTGGCAACCACGCATCGGTGATCGTTCCGATAAATGATCGGGCCGCCATTCGTAAATTTTATTGTGATGTCCTCGGCGCCCGGATCACGAAAGAGGATACCGAAAAGGACGTATTTTGTTTAAGCGGGAATTGCTACCTCGCGTTTCTCTACGGAGATGTCAGGGACGAAAGCGAATTCTTACGGACCGCGCGCTCCATGTGGCTCGAGATCAAAACCGACAACGTAGAAGAAATGACGCGGAAAATTCTCGGCTCCGGCGTCAGGAAACTCGAACTGCCGGATCCCCACCTCTACTTTCAGGCCCCCGGCGGACAATGCTGGCGATTGGTCGGGATCGATGAAGATCTCTCCTTCTATGAAGGCGTTGGCGAAGGCCCGAATGCCGAAAAGGTAAAAGAAGCCGTCAGAGCAATGAAATAGACGCCGCCGCAACGTCTCACCGTCGCAACGTCGCGCCGCTGTGCCGCCGGATATCGAATGATATATCGCCAACAGCTCAACATCCGGCGATTCACCGACGCCGGCAAACGCCTGTCGAAGATCGTCAACCAACTGCTCCAGTGTACCCAAACAGAAGCCGGCCGCATCCGCCTGGAACCCGTCCCTGCGTCTCCGGCGGCAATCGTAGCCTATGCCGTAAATTCTATAAAAATCGCCGCCAGGCAAAAAGGCGTGCACCTGCAGATAAGATCGGCTTCCCGGTTGTCCGCCGTTTTCGCTGACGTCGAAAAGACAGGTTGGGTATTGGTAAATTTTTTATCCAACGCCCTGCGCTATAGCGCGGAAAGATCCCGGATCATCATCCAACTGACGGAAAAGAACGACAGCGTGATCTTCTCGGTCCGGGATTTTGGAAAGGGGATCGATCCGCGGTTTCAGAAACGATTATTCGTCCGCTATTTCCAGGTCCCGGCGGACGCCGGAAATATGACCGGCTCCGGCCTCGGCCTGGCCATCGCAAAAGAGATCATCGAAGCACAAAGCGGGGAGATCTGGTTGAAAAGCACAGTAGGGCAGGGGAGCGTCTTCAGCTTTTCCCTGCCGGTTATCACTCCCCAGCCTCATTAAAGGCGACACTGCGTTCAACCCAGTTGTGGGCGAGCTTATTCCCCCGGATCTCCCAGATGGCGATGCCCGTAAAGGAGAACGGCCGGTTGTCCGCGGGAAGCCCGAGGATCCCATTATTATTCCCATAACAGACCCACCGGGATACAACCCTGCTTCCATCCTTGCTTTCGAATATTTCCAGGTTCTCAAGCCGGAAATTGTTGGACACCTTCAAGATACTCTTTACCCAGTCCTTGAAGTTCTCCCTCCCGACGATATCCTTTCCCGCATTGGTAATGACGAAATCTTCCACCATCAGGTCATCGATCAACTCGTGATCATGGGGATGATTCCATACATTCCCCCAGAAATGAAGCACCAGCTCCGGTCCCGTCATCGTGTGCACATTTTTCGCTGTTTTACCGTTCTTTTTCATTCTCTTGAATTTTAAGATTTATGCATACCCGTGTCCGGCCGCCCTTTCTCTCCACTGATCATCCGGGAAACGATCCCCGGTTCCGGCCCCGCGTCGGCGATCAACACGCCCGTGATATGGATGGCGATGAACAAAACCACATAATAAACGGATTTTGTATGAATGAACGCCATCGGATCATGCCAGGCTTTCGGGCCGTTCAAAGTCATAAATCCTGTAAATAGAGAAACAGCCAGTAAAAAGTAAAAGGCAATATAGACCCAGGCTTTGAATTTATCCTGTAGGGTTGTTCTTTTAGCAAACGGGCTTTCGAATGCTACGCCCTGCACCATCGTGTTCACCATCCGGATCAGGTAAAGGCCGATCATGCTGTACCCCGCCAGATAATGGTAGTTCCACATCGGCCGCCTTACCTCTTTCCCGATCGCCACCGCTTCCTTCAAAGAAAGCTGGATCCCCGATTGCCTAAGGTTTTTCTGAATGATCACCCCCATACTGTTGATGTTCATCCAGCCCATCCGTAAAAAAATAGTGGTCAATAAGAACAAAATGTTCAGCGCGATAGCCCAGTGAATGATCCGGTTGGCGGAATTGAATCGTTGATTTTTCATAATTTTTAGAAAACGTTCGACAGCCCGGATCGGTTGCTTGTACTATTCACAGCCGCCAATTAACCTCGCTGCCCTCTGGCGCTCCAGCGCCTTTACAAAGTACTCCGCCATCAAACCATCCGAGGGCGGGTTTTGACCGGTGATCAGTTCCCGGTCTTCTACTATATGCGGCGTGAAGATGCCGTTCGGAGATTTTTCTAACCGGCCGCCCGCAACTTCCAAAGCCTCGTACACATAAAAAGGCGCCATTTTCCCTCCCATAAGATTTTTTTCTGCATAATGCTCCTCCTCGTTCGAAAATACCGTCATCCGGTAGCCCGCATATTGCCATCCCACCGCCAGCTTCTTTGCGGCTTCCTTGTTATCCGCAACCATCGCGGCACGAAATGCCGCGGCATTTGCCATCGCGGAAAGAATGGCGATGGGACCATGACAGAGTAATGCGGTAACCTTGCCCTCGGAATGAAAATGGCGCAAGATCTCACCCAGGTCCTCATCCTGCATGAGGTCCACCATGGGCGGATGCCCGCCGGGAGCATAGATGGCAACATAATTCTCCAGTCCCTTCTCTATGGCAGCACGAAACGATAGGGGGGCTTGCATAGCAGGATGCGACTCGAACAGATCCAACGCTTTTCCCAGCGCCTCGATACTGCCTCCAAAATAGGTTTCGGAAGCGGAATGCGGATCCATCACAGGCTTATTACCTTTTGGCGTGGCCAGAGCTATGTCATAGCCAATATCCATCGCCGCCTGAAGAGGGATGACAAGCTCATTGAGGTAAAATCCGATCTTCTCGGGCCTGCCGTCCTTGGTGATAAGGGTATCGCTGCTGGATGTAATTACAAGCACAGTTCCTTTTTTGTTCGTTGCCCCGGGCTTGCCGGAGTTCAACGAAGAGATAATTTTGTTCATGAGCTGATTTTTTTTGAATTTAAATTTCAACGTCCCAGGCCTTTGCCTGGTGCTGCTTTAACATCTCCTCCACGGACCGGGGAACGACATTGCGGAATTTACCGGTATCCGCGGGGACGATTCGGACCATCGCTTCGATCATCTCCCGGGGGTCAAGCCTGCCCTCCGGGGTGCCTAACAGGGAGTCGAACGTTGCCCGCATTTCCTTTCGCTGAGTAAAATTTTTGCTGTCATCCAACCAGCGGAACGCATTGTCGGCCATGGTTTCATTATAGCCGGTCAGATAAGCGCCGGGATTGATGGTCTGTATCTGGATATTGTATTTTTTCAGTTCACCCGACATCGCCTCCGCCACGGCTTCCAGCGCATGCTTGGTGGATACATAGATCCCAAACCCGGCAGGGGTGAACAAACCCCCCATCGAAGAGGTAAAAACGACCTTGCCCCTCCTTTTCTCCGTGATCCATTTGGCAATGAATCGTTGCGCAAGTTCCAGCGGCGCAAAGACATTGGTCTCAAAATTACCGCGCACCAGCTCGACCGGGATCTCGAAGACCGGCCCCGTTTCCCCGATGCCGGCATTGCTGAACAGGATATCGATGTCCCAGCTTAATGCATTTTTCACATCGTAGTGCTCGAGGATATTCAGTTTCTCGACGCGGAGATTCCCTTCCAGCCCCAGATCGGCCGCTTTCCGTCGCAATGCCGTCACCTGCGGCGAAATTTGCACCCCGGCAATCACCTGGTGCCCCGCTCTTGCCAGCCCAATGGCCGCTCCTTCACCAAAGCCGGAGCCGGCCCCGGTAATAAGGATTCGTTTGCTTTCCATACTATTTGTTTTTTGAATTTTAGATTATGCTGCCCTCGGCAGCGATCATCGCATCCTGGGCAATGGCGCCCCCCGAAACTCCGATATAGCCGATGATCTCGCCGTCCCTTCGGATCGGCAATCCACCCGCGAAGCCCACCAGACCGCCATTCGTATGTTCAAGGCCATAAGCCGCCGCCTCCGGCTTCAGAAATTGACCCACCTGCTCGGAAGGCATCCGGAAGAGCATCGCCGTTTTTGCCTTTTGAATGGCGATATCGAGCGACCCGATCAACGCATCATCCATCCGCTGAAGCGACTTGAGATGTCCCCCCGTATCCATGATGGCGATATTTACAGGGATCCCGATCTCCATTGCCCTCGCCCTCGCTTTTTTCTGCAGCTCATTGGCTTGCTCCAGTGTGATTTCCATGTGGAGCAGCGTTCGAATGATTATGCCAAACACTCATTCGTCTGATTCCTAGATTGTTGCCTGTGTCTATAAAAAGAAGGAAAGTCGGGATATCGATGTTCCGCGATCTTTTGGCGATAAGTCACCAGGTGCTCAATATTCGTTTTTATTAATTAATTTTAATGACACCAGTTAAGGCCTATGGAGAGGGTGGTGATCATCATCATCTGCGTGCTGCTTGGTAACATAGGAGTAGCGCAGTATTATCCGGCTCCAAAACCGGTAAGCCCCGGCGAAAAGAGCCGGCTGTTGAGCTTATTGAAAAACAGCAGGCCCGGCAAAAATAGCGCAGCCCTCCTCCTCGACTTAAGCAATCTATACCTCAACCTGCCTTTGAAAAGAGCTTCCGACCTCGACCGGGCCATTCGCTATGCCGATGCGGCGGCAGCACTCAGCACCTCGATCCATGACGACTCCGGCTACAACGCCGCCCAGCTTTTAAGAGCGGAGATCCTTACCGGAAAGGACGATATGGCATCGGCCGAAGAAATAGCGGGGGTACTGAACGATACTTCGAAGATCAAATTATGGCTGATGCTAAGCTTCAAATACTGGGCAAGAAGCGCCGGGAAAAGCGAAGACAACCGGGCGAAGGGCCTGGCATTCGCCGGACAGGCCCGGGAGTCGGCTGCCCGCCTGCACCGCCGCGAAGATGAGATCCTGGCGCTAAGAGACATCGCCATGATCCATACCGACCGGGGGGATTCCACCGCCGAACAGGAATTACTGGACGTCGTTAAAAGATATAAAGCGATAGGAAATCCAAATTTACACTACACCTATGAACAACTGGCCGAACTGCATCATGACCGTGGCAACCCCGACAAAGCACTCTATTATTCCATCCAGGCCATCGACTGCATGAACGCAACCGGCGACACGATCGTCGCGGGCGACCTCTATTTTTGGCGGGGGATGATCTACCTCAACAACGACGAATATCAAAAAGCGATCGATTACTTTAGCCTGGCCATCGCGAAGATAAAGATCCGGCCTTCAAGATACGATATGGCCTACCGGCCGGTCTTTTCCCTGATCCCCTGGGCGCTCCGTAAAATGAAAAAATACCCGGAGGCCGTGGACTATATGAAAAACGTGATAAAGGAGTACCCCGCACGCAACGATGTCGACAGGGCGGCGGACGCAGCGATAATCGGGAACATTTACCGGGATATGAAGGCCTACGACCAGGCGGAAAAATATTTTCTCATCGCCTCCCGGATAGGCCAACGGCAACGCCGGACCGACAACGATCCCTATTTTGATCTGGGTCAGCTGTACGTCGAGTCGGGGGAATATGCCAAAGCAAAACCCTATTTACAGAAGTCGCTGGACTTTATGTCGGGGCAAATGACCTCCGCTAAAAGACGGCATATGGAATATATGCTCTTCCTCACCGACTCGGCAACCGGTGATTATCTGTCCGCCATCAAAGACCTCAACCGGTACCGGGGATGGGCCGAGGTTCAACTCGAGATGGAAAAAGATAATCAGCTGCGAAAGCTGGATATTCAGTATGAAACAAAACAAAAGGAGGCGGCGATCAAACTCCGGGACCAGAATATCCTCACCCTGAACCAAAGCGCAAAGATCCGGGAGATGCGCCTCAGCCGGTCCAACGAAATAAAAAATATAACCATTGGCATCGTTTTGTTGTTGCTTATCATTACCGGCTTGCTCTATCGGCAATACCGGAACAAGCAAAAGAGCAGCCGGGTGATTGCTCAACAGAACGACCTGATCACCGAAAAGAATCAACAGCTGCAGCAGCTGATCCAGCAAAAGGAATGGCTGCTGAAAGAGGTGCATCACCGGGTAAAGAACAATTTGCATACCGTCATCTGCATGTTGCAGGCACACACCGTTTACCCGGAAGAACGGGCAAAAATAGAAATTGAGAACAGCCAGCACCGCATCTTTTCGATGTCGCTGATCCATGAAAAACTCTATCAGTCGGAGGATATCCAAACGATAGATATGGGGTTGCTGATCCCTGAATTGGTGGAACACCTGCGGGACAGTTTCGGGGTCCCGGGGAGAATTCAATTCGATTGCCGGATCAGCCCCATTCACCTGAACGCCGCGCAGGCCATCCCACTGGCGCTGATAATCAATGAAGCGCTGACGAATTCGATAAAATATGCATTCCCGGCCAACCGGAATGGCGTGATCTCGGTCTCGTTGAAGGAGCAGGATGAGGAAGTGGTGCTGGAAATAGCCGATAATGGCGTCGGTATCGAGGGATGGAGCGAGGAGAGAAAAATGGGATCGATGGGTCTTCAACTAATGGGTGGCCTGAGCAAGGAAATGAAGGGAAATTTCGCGATCGAAAATAAACACGGTATAAACATCAGGATCACCTTTAAAAATGACGTCATATGGCTGTTAAAATAATGATAGTCGAAGACCAGTTCATCGAAGCCAGCAGCCTGCGGGCCGTTCTTAGGAAAGCGGGATATCTTGTCTGCTCGATAGCCTCCAGCGTCAACGAAGCGATAAAGATCGTCGACCTGGAAAAGCCCGAGATCGTCCTGCTGGATATTCACCTCCAGGGTAAGTCCACCGGGATCGACCTCGCCAGGATCCTGCAGACAAAGAAGATCGCGTTTGTATACCTCTCCGCAAACTTCAATGCAAGGATCCTCGACGAGGCAAAGGCGACAAGACCCTATGGCTTCCTGGTAAAACCCTTCAGGGAAAACGATGTATTGGTCACGCTGGACGTCGCCAGATACCTCCACCAGCAGGACAAAGAACCCCCCGCGATCAGCAGCCAGGGTTCCGGTTCATCCGCCGACTTTAAGGAGATGGTGGGCAGCGCAAAGTCGATAAACAAGGTGATCGACCATATCCTCATCGCCGGCCCGTCGGATATCTCGGTGCTCATCCTGGGCGAAAGCGGCACCGGAAAGGAATTGGTGGCCAGATGCATCCATCGCACCTCCGCCCGGAAAACGCAGCCGTTTATAGTGGTGAACTGCGCCGCCCTTCCCCCCAACCTCGTCGAATCCGAATTGTTCGGTCACGAAAAAGGCGCCTTTACCGGCGCGCTGGAAAAAAGGACCGGAAAATTTGAACAGGGGGACAATGGAACGATATTCCTCGACGAAGTGGGCGAACTCCCGATCGACATGCAGGTCAAACTGCTTCGGGTCCTCCAGGAAAGAGAGGTGGAACCCATCGGCGGAAAGAAAAAGAAGGTCAACGTCCGGATCATCGCCGCAACCAATCGCCGCCTCGAGGACGAAGTAGCCGCAGGCAGATTCAGGCTGGATCTCTATTATCGGTTGAATGTCTTTCCCATCCCCGTACCCTCCCTGCGCGAACGCAAAGAGGACATCCCCGTATTGGCGGCCTACTTCCTCGGGATCTACGCAAAAAAGGAGAACCGGCAGATAACCGGCCTGTCGGAACATGTCATAAATGCGTTGCAGAGTTATTCCTGGCCCGGAAATGTAAGAGAACTCGAAAATATCATCGCCCGCACCGTTCTGCTCACCACCGGCCCCCTCGTCGACAAAGTGGAGCTGCCATTCGATCCCGTCCAAAGCCCCACTCCCGGCATCGCGGTAAATGTGAAGACGATCACCGAGAACGAACGGGATTATATCGTCGCCATCCTCAACCGCTGTAACGGAAAAGTAAACGGCGCCGATGGCGCTGCCCAACTCATGAATATCCCTCCTTCTACCCTGAAATCCCGGATGAAGAAATTGGGCATAGCCAGAAAAAGCAAATACCTATGACGGACAATGACTACGTCTGGTTGTTCCTAAGAGTAGTGGCGGGAGGTATTATCTTTCCCTATGGCATGCAAAAACTCCTCGGTTGGTTCGATGACTTTGGGGGCGGGGTGGGGGTTAAACAGACACTCGCCCGGATGCGCGGGAAAAAGATCCCCGCAGCCCTCGGCTGGCTCATCATCCTCGGCCAGTCCCTGGGAAGCGTGGCGCTGATCCTGGGATTCTGGGGAAGACTCGCGGCAGCTGCCAATTTCATTATTTTTACCGGGGCCTTCTTCGTTCATGCCCGCGACGGCTGGACCTTGAATTGGTTGGGAAAAAAGAAAGGCGAAGGGGTGGAATATTTTGTCCTGCTCCTGTCGGTCCTGCTGGTTATCATCATAAAAGGAACCGGCGCCTTCTCCCTCGACCACTGCCTAAAACTCAGGTGATAAGGCGGGCAATCGCCCCATAGCATCCTTCGGTCGAAAAATGGGTCCTGGCATAGGCAACGGCATTTCGCGCCAGCGTCTCTCGTAAGCCGCGATCCCCGATCAGCCGGCGGATCGCCGACGCGAACGCTCCGGCATCATCCGCCTGCAAGAAGCAACGCGCGGCGCCGTCTTCCATCCCCGCGGCGCCATGCGTCGTGGTCACCAACGGAAGCCCATGAGCCAACGCCTCGACGTTCTTTATCTTCAGCCCCGCACCGCATCGCACCGGATTGATGAGGATATCGGAATCCCGGTACACCTGCTCCTCATCCGCCACAAACCCATGCCACCGGACGTGGCAACCCTCCGGCACGGGAAATTCGTCCCTGATATTACCATAAACGTTCAGGGTAAGCGCATGTCCCTCGCAAGTCGGACCCCAGACATGCTGCAGGAACCAGCCTAATGCTTCGACATTGGGGAGATAAGGACTCGCAACAAACCCGATATTTTGCACCTGCTTCCGGATCCTTCCCGGGGTTGCGGGAACGGGATGGGGGGTGAGCACCAGCCTGTCCGGGTCGATCCATCGGGCAACCGACTCAAGGTCGTTTTGCTGGATCAGCACGACATAGTCGTAACACCGGAAGATGTCCAGTTCCTCTTCAAAGGTCAGATCGATACCGTCATACGGCAACCCCATCTTTTTAAAGCTCCTGATCCGGTCGGCTACCAGGTCGTGCGTGTCGAGCAAGGACACCGTATGCTCCGGCAGATATTCCAGCACGGCGGACAACTCTATATATTCCACCAGCGCAAAGTCAAAAGTCCGGTCCCGGATAAAATGAGAAAATCGTTCGGCATATTCTCCATAGGTCAACGGCCCATCCATCCCGGCGCTCTCCACCGCAACATCCCCAAACCGCTCCCGTAAAAGGTTCCTGTCGGCATCCGATAACCGGCCCGCAAAGAAAACCGTTATCCGGACCCTGTGCTGCAGGTATTCGAGCAGGCTGCTGATCCGGCTCCGGTGCCCCGATCCGCCGGCCCAGAAATCGACAAAAGTGGCCACGAGCAATGTTTTCATACATCCGTTATTTACCGGGTCAGTTCGATCAGGTTTTGTTCGAAAAGCCCGGGATCGATATAATAATCGCCATCGAAGTAGTCCTCCCGGCCGGCCGTCCCGCAACTCTGGTGATAATAACGGATGCCCAGCGCCTCGGCCATATACCAGAAAAGGCAACTGGGATGGTCCAGTTCGTTCGTCTGATTCTTATGCAATTCCAGCACGGCGCTGCCCCGCGGCATAAACAACAGGTTGGTTAGCCCCGACCCATGCTCACCCACCAAATATTTCACCCCCGAAAAGATCGCCACCTGCTCGGGGAATCCATGTTTTTCCGGATAAAATACGACAAAACGATGCTTCTCCAGAATATCGATGATCTCCGCCTCATTCACCACCTTTCTTCTCCCGGCCAGCTTCCTGCTCACATACAATCTTTCCACACGCGGCACGGCAAGGCCGGCGACATAGTCCCGGTACCACCGGTTCACCTGCCGAAGGTGCAGCCCATTGTAAGAGTCGCACAGCGGCTTCAGCTGGGGAAGGCAAAGATGCCGGACAAGCAGACTCTTTCCGATGGGAATGTAATAGATGTTCTTCAGCCCGAAAGGCTCCAGCGATCCCCTGATAAAATCGGCGTTCCCGTACTGTTCAGGCAGCACCAGCGTCAGCCGGTCCAGCTTTTTGCGCACCAGCCACAGCCGGAAGATAGACTCGCAGATCCAATGATAATAATTGAACCACGGATGGTGGATCGCGAGGTACGTCGTGTCATCGTCCAGCGTGATCAGCCGGTCCGGGTGCTCGGTCGCATCCTGATAAAAATAGCTCGCCTCGCCGAGGTAGTGGTCATACTGATGTGGATAGGCATGATGACATTCCGGGATCAACCCGTTCCTGTTGATGCAAAATCCCGAAGACGTGATGAAAACGTTACGAAACAACTTCACCCGCTGCATCGGGCGCGGATACGACCGGTAGGGTTCATACAGCGCGGCCTCCCCGGCCGTCATATTCAATGGTAATGGAACATGGGGCATACAAAGAAATTAGGAATAGATGCGGGTCGGGCTGATAAAAAATGTCTCGGGTATGCGCCGGGGGACCCTGACCGGCCGGTACACCTCTTTTAGTTTGATCAGATGATAAAGCAACACCTCATACTCCTTCTTATAGCTGAGCGTTCCCTTGTCCCAGGCCAGCCTGCCGGGTGTCCCTTCGATGATGTAGTGGTCAAAATAAGGCCGGATAGTGCCTGCCTCCTCCAGCCGCCGGACCACATGCATCATACTCTCGATCTCCGAAGGGATCTCGGTATATCGCTTCCCATCCGTGAAGGCATCGTGCTGGAAATTGGTTTCGTCGAAACAATAGTGCCGGCCGTCGGCGAACACCCGCCGGTAATCCCTGCTTTGCATAAAAAGCCGGTTCACCCGGTCACAGTTCCGGAACAGCAGGAAACAACCCGTCAGCCAGTCCGCCCTCACGCTGATCAGGTCATATTCCCGCATCAGCTCCTTGGTGATGAAGTTGCGGATATTGCCGTAGATGATGTCGATATCGCCATGGCCCCAAAAATCATAACCCTCCACCAGCTCCCGGAAAATAAAGCCATAGGCCGGCTTGAGATCGCAAAGTTTATACCCGTTGCCAAGCTGGACGGGAACACCCAGTCTTGCCGAAGCCAGCGCCTGCACCTCTTCCAGCGTTCGGTATACAAAATGCACATTGGGCGGATGCCCGCCTTCATACGAGCGGTCGTCGGTAAGAATAAAAAAATCCACCGTTGGGTTATAGGCGCAGGAATGCAGAAAATAGGCCAGATACCAGGGCAGTTTCCCGAAATAGCAGCTGAGGATCGCCAGGCGCATGGAGGATAAGTTGAAAGATGGAAGGGGCCAACCCCTTCCATCGGTGAATGATCAGCGCTGGCAAACGCCTTCGCCGGCGCCTGCATCAGCCGCCTTCGAACATCGGTTAACCCTGGCACTGGCCGTACGTGAGGCCGGGTGCGACATAGCAGAAAGTGCAAACATAGGCGCACTGACCGGAATGACCCGGGATCCAGCAGGTATGGCCGCAATCGTTTGGAGTGGTGCCACCGCCGCCGGTGCCACCTCCGCCGCCGCCGGAATCGCTGCCGGCCATGATCCGCCGCATGTCGATCTTGCTCAATTTTTTTACATTCTGGATGCTAAGCTTTTTCATAATTGTAAAGTCATAATGGCAAATGGTGCCTACTCTTTTCTAAAGGTTTTCGGCTTCTCCTTCCTTTGCAAAAGCAGGTCTTACAGAATATTTTTCAGTTCCTGTAATTTGTAGTGGGTGGGAAGCTTGTGACCGTTGATAAACAAGGTGGGAGTGTAGCGGATGTCACCGGCATCGACCCAGCCGTACATGGCTTCGAGTTTGCCGTTTTGCTCCCGCAGATCGCTGTCCAGGGGATAGCGGGCGGCGAATTGCTGGTAATCTTTCTCTTTCATCCCATACCAGTCATCCAACGCCTGCCTGGTCAACCCGGCATCGCCCTTTTCGGCGATCGCCATCAGGTGTCGCGTGGCATTCGCGCTGTAGTCGGCCTCCTTGTTCTGGCTGTTAAAGATGATCCGTATCTGGACATCATAGTTGTGCAGCAGATTTTCCAACTCGGGATGAGCCCTCGAACAGGGACCGCAAAAGGGATTGCAGACTTTGACGATGGTCGTGGCGGCATCCTTCCGGCCAAGCGGGATCCCCAGTTTTTCCCAACCCTCGGGTATCGGCGGTTGCTGGCCCAGCAGGGCAAAAAATAGGTCGGGGTTGTATTGCAGTCGCTTGTACGCGGCGGACAAACTGTCGGCATCCTTTGCCTTCACCAGCAGCGGCTTTATCCCATACCAGCTGACCACCACCAGCAACAGACAGGCGCCGGCCCCGGCCAGCGGCAGGGGATTGGCAAAAAGGGCAGGCAGGGAGGCCGGCGTGGACCAGAAAGCAAATACGGCCCAGACCAGCTCCAAAGCAAGGATCGACTGTACGGTCAGACAAAGCGGGCACCATTGCTTTAGAACCCGCCATTGGTAATAGACGCTGAACAGGATATACGGCACCGCCAGCGCGTTTCCCAGCGCCAGCAGCCCGGCCTTTTCGGCAAAAGCGACACCGCCGGTAAAAGCGACACCGCCGGTAAAAGCGGGTCCGCCGCCAAACGAAAGCCCGCCGGCAAAAAGCAGGAGCGTGGTCGCGGCAAAATAGAAAAAACCGATCTCGCCCCAGGATATCCCCTTGATCCTGGCCGCCTTGCTGGTCAGCACGGCATCGCAATGAAACTGCTTGCCGGCGCTGCAGATGTCCTTGACAAAGGCATTGCTCTTATCGACATCGAAAGCCAGTAGCAGGACCGTGGTCCCCACCCCCAGCAGCTTCAGCAATGCGATACAGCTGAAAGATAAAAGGGCGCCGGCGGGCAGATTCAGCAGAAACGCAAAGAGCAGCAGCGTTCCGGCGGCGGCATACCAGGACAATTGCCGGTTCTTTTTCATCTTCTCGGCCCTGCGGTTCTCCGCATACCCGCTTTCACCGCTGCCCGCATCCGGCTCGGCCGCCCAGACGATCCGCTGATACCGCTGCAGGAATTCTTCCCGTGAAAGGGTCTGGCTCTTCCTGCCATGCCGGAAACGCACCTTTTCTTTATCCTTGCTGGTCACCAGCACAAAATCTTTCCCGACACCGGGTATCTCGGTAAACGCCACGAAGGGCGAGTCCACCTCGTCAAAGCTCTCCTCTCCAACCTCAAAAGCGTCGTTCGGAATATGAAATCTGCTGAACGCCTCACTCAGACTCAGCAGGCTCGGGTAGTTGGGATGATTCTCTAGCTGTTGACTGATGCTTGTCGCGGTGACCTTGGTGTTTAATAAGCGGAGATAGTGAGTGGCCACCTTCTTGAGCGCGGTGTCGAAACTTTCGGCCATAAGGACAGGTTTTGAAATGGTGTCTTTAAATTTCCCGATGAATACAATACGAAACTACTCGTAGATGGTTATACTTTATAACCCTATTTTGCTCCGATCTCGCCGGGTTAACAAAAAAAAGGGATAAATTAAGTAGATAAACTTATCCGCCATGTATTCTGGACAAACCATAAAAGTGCTTCGGTTGCTGAAGGGCTATAGTCAGCAAGGGATCGCAAAAGAGCTCGGTATCTCTCAACCCGCCTACTCAAAACTCGAAAAAAGAAAAATGGTCAATAAAGAAAGTTCAAGGAAAATTCTGGCGATCATCAATTGCTCCCCGGATGAGATCCGGTCGGTGCAGCAATTCATCGCCGACCCCATCGTCTCCGACCACAGGACCTCATAAAGCGATGAAGCTCGCCCCACCACTCATCTCCACCCCCCACCCAGGGCCTTATAGAGGTTAACTATCGCCTGCAACTGCTGCAACCGGTCATTCACGCCGCTAAGCTGGGCAGCCAGAAGCGACTGCTCCGAAGTAAGGACATCCGTATAGTTGGTGGCACTGCTATATTTAAGCAGCTCTTTCGTGAAATCGACCGCTTGTTCCAATAACCTCACCTGGTCCACCCGCTGACGTTGCTTGTCAAGCGCCGTCTTATAACTGGAAAAGCTATTGGAAACCTCCGCCCCGGCAGTCAGCAGGGTCTTCTGATAGGCATAAAAGGCCTCGCGCTGCTGAGCCTGCGCCACATGCAGCCGGGTCGTATTCTGACGTTTGGTGAAGATAGGTTGGGTGAGCCCGCCGACCAGATTGTAAAATACGGAGTGGTCGAAGAAGTTCTTTATCTGTAAGGTCGAAAGTCCTCCCTGTGCCGTGATCGTCAGCTGGGGATAAAAATACGTCTGGGCGACATTCACATTTTCAAACGCCACCCGGAACGCCAGTTCCGCCTGTTGCACATCGGGTCGGTTCCGCATCAACTGCGACGGCACCCCTGCTTGAAGGTTGGCGTAGGGCGCCTGCGCAGCCAGCAACCCCCGCTTTATTTCTCCCGGCACCCGACCCAGCAAAATACTCAGCGCATTTTCCGTCTCGAGGATACTCTGGCTTAAATCGGGTACCAGCAATTCAGCCGAAACCCGGTTGGCATCGCTCTGGACCACCGCCGCACCCGTCGCCAGGCCGTTTTCCATCAGCGCCTTTATCGTGGTAACATCTTCCTGCCGGTTCCTAACGGTCTGCTGCGTGATCCGCAGCTGTTCGTCGAAGGAAAGCAGTTGGTAATAATAGCCGGCAATATCCGCGATCAGCTGCGTCTCGATCACCCGTCTCGCCGCATCGCTTTGCAAAAAGGCCGCAAGCGCCCCTCGCTTTCCGCTTCTGAACTTCCCCCAGATATCCGCCTCCCAGCTGGTGCTCAGACTCGCCTGGTAGCTGGTCGTGGTCAGCGGAAAAGTGCCGATATAGGCCGGCGGCAGGTTCAGCGCAGCCGCCGACTGCTTACTGCGGGTAGCATTGGCATTGGCCGAAAGGTCCGGCAAATAAGCAAGCTTACTCTGCAAAAAATTCTCCCTCGCTTCCGTCATCCGCTCCATCGCCACTTTCAGGTCCGGGTTCTCCCGCAACCCTTCGTCGATCAATCCCTGCAAAAGCGTATCGGCAAACAGCGCCCGATACGGCAAAACCGCCATCGAAGCCGTGTCTCCCGCCAGGGTCGTGTCCCCTGCCAAGTTCCTCGCCCCAGCCGAGTCCCTCGACGCACCGCGATACAGATCCCCCTTCACCGGCATCCCCGGCGCCTGATATTTCTGCGTCACGCACGACCCAAACGACAAACTCGCAAGAACAACAAGCATCACCGGCAACACGGCAGCAACAGGCCGCGGCTTCCGGCTGATCCGCTCCTGGATCGTCTGGAACACGATAAACAACACCGGGATAACAAAGACCCCGAAGACCGTTCCGATCAGCATGCCGCCCACCGCTCCCGTACCGATACTTCGGTTACCCGCCGCCCCGGCCCCGCTGGAGACCATCAACGGCATGATCCCGAAAATAAACGCAAAGGAGGTCATCAATATCGGGCGTAACCGCGCGACGGCGCCGTCGAGGGCCGCCTGCGCCATATTCTCTCCGGCCCGCCTCCTGGCCAACGCAAACTCCACGATCAGGATGGCATTTTTGGCCAGCAACCCGATCAGCATGATTAAAGTGATCTGCAGATAGATATTGTTCTGCACTCCAAAAAGATTCGCAAAAATAAACGCCCCGGCCAACCCGATCGACAACGAAAGGATCACCGCAAACGGCAGAATATAGCTCTCATACTGGGCGCTCAGCAAAAAATACACAAACACAAGGCACAACACAAAGATCAGCACCGTCTGATTACCGCTCGACAACTCCTCGCGCGAAAGCCCCGAAAACTCATACCCATAGCCGACAGGAAGGGTCTTCGCCGCCACCTCCTGGATCGCCTTGATCGCATCGCCGCTGCTATATCCCGGCTTCGGCGCACCAGAGACCGCGATAGACGTAAAAAGGTTGAACCGGTTGATAAACTCGGGCCCATACACCCGCTTCAGGGAGACAAACTCCGTCACGGGTGCCATAACGTTATTCCCCGTTCGCACAAAAACCTTGTCCAGGCTTTGCACATCGCTGCGGTAGGCGGCATCCGCCTGGATCATCACCCGGTATTGTTTCCCGAATTCGTTGAAGTTGGACGCGTAAATGCTGCCATAGTATCCCTGCATCGTACTGAGCACAGTGGCGGGGGATAAATTTGCTTCCTTGCATTTGGCGACGTTCACCTCCACCTCATACTGCGGGAAGTTGATATTGAAAAAGCTCGTTGCATATTGGATCTCCGGCCGTTTGTTCAGGGCCGCCAGGAACTTGCTGTTGACATCATAGAAATGCGCGATATCCCCACCGCTTCGGTCCTGTACCTGGAATTCGAATCCGCTCGAATTGCCAAAGCCCTCCAGGGTCGGCGGGGCGATGAAGAAGACCCTCGCCCCCTTGATATCGGCCGTCGCGCCGAATAAGTTGTTGATCACGGCATCGACCGAATGCTGATCGCCCTTTCGCTGATCCCAGGATTTCAGGTTCATAAAAAGCGAGCCATACGAGCCGCCGTTGCCGCCGCTCATGATCCCCGACCCCGCGATCCGGACCACGGAATTCATCTCCGGCTGATGCCGCGCGACATCCACCACATGATCGGTGATCCGGGTGGTGCGCTCCAGCGAAGAAGCCGGCGGCAGACTCACATCGGCCATGATAAAGCTTTGGTCTTCATTCGGCACGAACCCCGCGGGCGTCACCTTTAAAAGATACGCGAACAGGGCGATAAAGAGCAACACGGCCGTCACCGCGATCCATCGTTTGCGCGATAAGAACTGGACGGCGCGTTTGTATTTTTGGGTCGTCGCCGCGAAGCTCACGTTAAAGGCCCAATAGAACCGTTGGAGGAATCCTTTTTTCCGCAACTTGTTCTCGCCATGGGGCTTTAGCAACAATGCGCACAACGCCGGACTCAGGGTCAGCGCATTGACGGCGGAAATAAGAATGGCCACGGCCAGCGTAAGCCCGAACTGCTTGTAGAAGACACCCACCGATCCGGTAATAAAGGTCACCGGGATAAAGACCGCCGCCATCACCAGCGTGATCGACACCACCGCCCCGCTGATCTCGCTCATCGCTTCCAGCGTCGCCTCCCTCGCCGTAGGCACATGCTGATCCAGCTTGGCATGAACGGCCTCCACCACCACGATCGCATCATCCACCACGATACCGATGGCGAGCACCAGCGCAAACAATGTAAGCAGGTTGATCGTAAACCCGAATAACTGCAAAAAGAAGAAGGTGCCCACGATGGCCACCGGTACGGCAATGGCCGGGATCAGGGTCGACCGCAGGTCCTGGAGAAAAACGAACACGACGATCGACACCAGGATAAAGGCCTCGATCAGGGTTTCCACCACCTTGTTGATCGAGACATCCAAAAACTGGTTGGCGGTAAAGATCATGTTCGAGGTCACCCCCGGCGGGAAGCTCTTGGAAGCCGTGGCGATGGTCTTTTCACACTCCTTGATCATGGCGTGCGCATTCGATCCCGCCGCCTGGAATACCGCACAGACGATCGAGGGGTGATTGTCGGTGGTCGAGGTCACGGAATAGTCCAGCGATCCCAGCTCGATGCGCGCGACATCCTTCAGCCGGAGCAGCTGCCCGGTGGACGTCGCCTTGATGATGATATTCTCGTACTCCGCCGGCTTTCTCAGCCGGCCCTTGTACTTCAGCACATATTGAAAGGACTGGTTGCTGTTCTCGCCGATCTTGCCGGGCGCCGCTTCGACGTTCTGCTCGGCAAGCGCGGTGTTGATGTCGTCAGGGATCAACCCATAGGCCGCCATGGCGTCCGGCTTCAGCCAGATCCGCATGGAATAGTCCTGCGTGCCAAACGCCGTTACATCCCCAACGCCATTCACCCGTTTGAGCATGGGCAGGACGTTGATATTGGCATAGTTCTGCAGAAAGGTACCGTCAAAGGATTTGTTGGTGCTGTTGATGGAGAACACCATGACCATGCTGCTCTGCCGCTTGCTCGTCGTTACCCCCGCCCGGGTCACCTCCGCCGGCAACAACGGCGTAGCCCGCGAAACCCGGTTTTGTACGTTGACGGCATCCAGGTCCGGGTTGGTGCCCTGTTTGAAAAAGATGGTGATCGATCCGGAGCCGTCATTACCCGCCGACGAGGTCATATAGGTCATATTCTCGACGCCGTTTATCTGCTCTTCCAACGGAACGATGACGCTGTTCAAAACGACATCCGCGTTCGCGCCGGGGTAGGACGCCGATACCTGCACCGTAGGTGGTGCGATCTCGGGATACTGTGTGATAGGCAAGGCGACAAGCCCCAGGATCCCCAGAATGACGAGGATGACGGAGATCACCGTCGAAAGGACGGGCCGCTCTATAAAGATTTTTAGTGTCATGTGTTTTCGGCGGTTATTTCAGGTCTTTATAGATGTCGGCTTCTGCGCGCATCTCGGGTTTGATCGCTGTTCCATCCGGGATCGGCGTGGCTGCCTCGAAGACGACCGTGTCTCCCGGCTTCAGCCCGTCGGTAACGACAAAATACTGGCCGGCCGCTGCCGGCAGGGTGGTGATCTCGGCGCTGGTGACTTTGTCTCCGTCCACCCGGTAGACAAAGCGCTTTCCCTGCAACTCATAGGTCGACTGTTGCGGGATCAGCAAGGCATTGTTGACGGGCACCGGAAGCGCCACCACGGCGCTGCCCCCGCTGCGGATCAGCCTCACCGGGTTGGGAAAGGTCGCCCGGAACGTCGCCGCGCCGGTCTCGGGGTTGATCAGCCCGCCAATCGCCTCCACCCGTCCCTTCTCCGGATACTCGGTCTTGTCGGAGAGGATCAGCACCACCGGCGGAAGTTGTTTCAGCTTCGCCTCCAGCGTGCTTCCCTTGTATTGCCGGGAAAAGTCGAGCAATTGCTTTTCATTCATGGAAAAGTACGCATATACCTTCGAGATGTTGGAGACCATCGTAAGCGGGGAGGTGGTAGTGCTGCTGACCAGGCTGCCCAATTTATAAGGGATCATCCCCGCCACGCCGTCGACAGGGCTGCTGATCGTCGTATACGCCAGGTTGGTGCGGGCATTCGCCAGCGTTGTTTTCGCCTGAAGCAGCGCGGCCTCTTTCACCTTCAGCGCGTCCTCGGCCGATCTGAGTTCGTATTCACTGATGATATGCCTTTCAACAAGCGGCTTCGTCCTCTCCACCTGCAATTTGGCGGTATTGACATCGGCCTCCGCGCTGTTGATGGCGGCAAGCGAGTTCTTCACCTCCTGCTCATATTGCGGCGCGCTGATCCGGAACAGCAATTGTCCTTTTTTTACCGTGGCGCCTTCGTCGATATAGATATGCTCGATATAGCCGTCTATCTTTGGGCGGATCTCGATGTTCTGCTGACCTTGCAGCGTCGCTGGGTATTCGGTTCGCAGGATCGTATTGTGGGCCGTGGCCTTAAATACCGGATACGCCTGCGCCACAGGGGCCTGGGATTGACCATTGCCGGTAGAGTTATTCCGGCAGCTTTGGGTTATGAGAATAACGGCGCAAAGCGCTATTGATAGTTTTCTAATGCAGACCACAGTTTTTTGGAGATTTTTTAAGTCTCGCGAAAATAGGGCCTTTTTACAACCTTGGCAACCCGTTCGTCATTTAGTGCGGCAATCTATTCGGATGATCTTTTCCGCCAATAATTTTGGCTGTTCAAGGGTGACCATATGCCCGCCGGGCACCACCTGGATACCCACCCCGTATTGGCTGATCCGTTCCCTCGCCAGCCTCACCTGCCTGGGTTCAAACTGGTCCTTATCACTCCCGATGATGTAGAAGGAGACGTTCGGATGCATTTTCTCGACGATGGGAAGCAGATTTAACCGCCCGGCATTCGCCTTATGTTCGTCCACAAAACCGGCCGCATAGTGCATAAAAACCGTTCCGTTCCTCCGCCGGATGGCATTCCTCACTTCCGCCAGTTCGGTCTCGCCGACCCGGTACTGTTTGGACCACATGCCCTTTATCATTCGGTTGAGGGCAGGGTCCGAAGATTGCGCCTGCATCGTTCCTCTTTTTCCCAGCCTCGTTTTAAGCAAGGGGGTCGTAAAGAGGGGATGGGAGTGCCCATCCGTAAAATATCCGCCGTTGATGAAGAGCACCTTCGTGATTACGGTGGAAGGTTTTATCCCCTTTTCGATCCTTTCCTGTTGCCGCTGCAGCAATTCCATGGCCACAAGCGAGGAATAGTCGAACGTCACGATAAAACTGGTCTCGATGTGATGATGTTTCCAGATCGCCTCGACCAGGTCTGCCCGCTCGAAGGTGGAATAAGGATAATTCTCCGGTTTGTCGGATTCCCCCTGCCCGATATAATCGAGGTAGAGCCGGTTCAGCGGATGCTCCTGTTTGATCACCGCATCGATCCTGACCCAGTCGAAAGAGCCGCAGGGAAAGCCGGGAAGAAAGGAGATAACCCTGCGGGCGTCTTCTTTTGAAGCGGTGACCAATTTGTTATAAGCGAATAACGGCGCAGTCCCGCCCGCGGTGCCGATGCTTTTCGTCGTGGGATCATAGGGCAGCCGCTCGCCCGAATGAAACCATTCATTGGCGGAAACAAGCTGGGACATCGGAGTACTTTTATCGATGGATTGCATGATATACTTTTTTATTGTTTTGCCTCGCCCATTGCCGGAGCGACAGGATATGAAGGGTATAGGCCAGGGGAACCAGCACACCCGGCAGGTAAATGAGCGGAAACCGGGTCAGCATCGAGCTGTCAGGGGAGTTGTGAAAGGCCCGCAAGGGGGTTGGCATCGACAGAGTGGAAATCGCGACGACATTCACCAGCAGGACCAGGCCGGCAATGTTGTAAATCAGCGCGACAACCGGCGGCCAGGTTTTCTTTACAAAACAGTAATAACCGACCGGCACCGCCAGCAAAGCCGTGACGACATCGAAATTGCGTCCCTCAAAACTCATCTGAACCGGCAACGACCCCGCGCGCACCAGCCACCATATGGCAAGTTCGACAAGGATGCGATAGGATTGCAGATAGATTAACCATTGAGGTTGGATTTGAGCCAGGAATTGTTTCCCCACATTTGATCTCACGAATAACACCACCCCCGCCAACGGCGTCAGCAGGGCAAAGATCAGGCGCGGCGGCAGCGCGGAAAAATCGCTGAAAAAACCCCGCGTTGACAGGATGCCGAGGAGGATCATCCAGGCGATGAGCAGGACGGCGCTCCGGCGAAAGATAGATTTGGACATAGTTTGTCGGTTGAGGTGACAAAGTTCCGAAGCCCGGCGTTCCGCGGGATAACCAAAATTGCTATTTTGACGGGAGTCGGTTGCTATTTTGACGGGAACCCGTTGCTATTTTGAGCGGAGCCTGTACTGAGAGGGGTAAAGCCCTGTCCGCTGATAAAATAACCGGCTGAAAGACTGGCTGTTGTCAAATCCCAACCCCGCAGCTATGTCCGTTATTGGACTGTGGCGATCGGTCAGTAAGACCTTCGCTTTTTCGATCCGCAGCTGCTGCAGGTATTGATAAGGCGACAATCCAAAGGCCATTCGGAACAATCGTAAGAAATGATATTTGGAAAGACGGGCTTCGGCCGCAAGCTGGTCCAGGCTGATCTCCCCGCAAAAGCCGCAACGCAGCGCGTCCATTGCCCGGGCAAGGCGTTTATAAAGTTCGACGCGTGTTGCCTTGCGGACCGGCGGCAGGTTATTGACGATCCGGGCTATCTGATGATGCTGTTGCAGGTGATAGGTCAGCAGGGCGGTCATCTGCTCTGCAAACCGCAGCTTGTCCGGTCCCTCTTTCCGATACGCGGTCACGATCGAGCGGATCATCCCGTTAAAGGTCTCGTCCCGGGGGTACAACTGGTTGAAGAATAAAACGGGCGACAATTGTTTTTCAGTACCCGCGTCCAGGATCATGTCCGCCGGAGTGATAAGGGAATTAAGAACGGACTCGCTGAAAAACTCCCCGAAATGGATGTTGAACGTTTCGGTTCCGGCGGCGCTTTCTTCCACCTGAAGCGTATACAACTGGGCGTTATTGCTGACAAAATAATGCCCCTCGTCGATGCGGGTGGTCTGCTGATCCACGCTGCACTGGCTGTTTCCCCGCAAATTCAGAAAAAAGGTATACGGCCCCTTGACATCGGGGCGGAAGCATTCGCGCACCTGGGTGTGGATGATGGCGCTCGGAAAACCCTCTGCATCCAGCGGAAGATTCCCCCATCCCAGCCGGTTGCTAAAGCCTTGGGCGATCTGGCTCTTCAGCCAGACAAGATCGGGAAATTCACGCAAGATCACTTTGCAAGGTAAACCTTTCCATTTTTAGCCAATAAAATGGAAAATTACCCATATATTTGGGTAAAATTACCCATATGGCCGGAGGTACAAAAGTTGGTAAGCATCCTGATCTGGCAATTCCAAAAATTGCGAAGCGGGTGGCTATGCTGGCGTCCCAGGGATTGACGGTAGAAGAGATCAAATGGGAGCTACTGGGAGGAAAACTTTTTTCCGCTAGCATGCCCGCGACGGCCTTGGATTTTTATGATGTCGTAAGTAGTGGCATTCCAAAATTATCAGTGGATATTTTAGCGGAGATCATGGAAATACCGATGACCAGGATGGCTCTTCTGTTGAACTTATCCTATAAAACATTAACAAGAAAAAATATAAAGGATTTATTGGACCCGGTTGTATCCTCCCATACGTATGAGCTGTCCGGTGTCATCGCAAAAGGGTTGGAAGTATTTGAGGACGGCGACAAATTGAATAAATGGCTGAATAAGGAAAATAGGGCATTAAAAGGGAAGAAGCCCTTTGACCTGTTAAATACGCCTACGGGTATTCGATTGGTAAACCAGATCCTGGGACGCCTGGAAGAAGGGGTATATTCCTGATATATGCTGGTATATCGAATCTCAAAGATGAAGGAAAGGGCGGGTGACCTGTCAGGAAAGGCGGCGTTTTTGTATGGAGGCCGGTGGAATTCTGAGGGGACTTTTATGTTGTATACCAGTTTGAGTGTTTCCCTGTCCATGCTGGAAATATTGGTGCATTCGGATGAGTCGGAGATCCCACCGCAAATGTTCATTTCCCAACTGAAAATAGCAGAAAAGGCTCCGATCTGCGAGTTCCCGGATCGGCTACTTCCTAAAACCTGGCGGGAACCAGGGGATCTGCAGCTGAAGATATTGGGCGATCGACTGATGGCCGATAAAAAATATCTGGGTTGTAAGGTAAGATCCGCAGTTCTTCCAGGTGAATGGAATATTCTTCTAAATCCCCTGTTTCCTGGGTTTATAGACTTGGTAAAAGTGAATAAAATAGATAAAATGGATACGGATATTCGCCTATTGTAGGCCGTGTGATCCCAAGTTTTTTTGCGTATTATTCGGTATATTTATACCTCCTTCTAAAATTTTATTGTATGCGATTGAAAGACGCGTTGATCCTGACTCCCGTTATGATATTCGGTGCCCTGAATGTCTGTGCTGGTCTCGATGCCCGCACCAATGCCGGTATTGATACTCGCGCGCATAACCATCCTGCCGACACGCTCCCCCCAGTCGAAACAAAAGCCCCATTTGCAGGCTACAGATCGGCATTCGCGGGACAGACCCGGATCGCCGGTGCGAAAACAACCACCCCCTATAAAGTGGAAAAGATCGCCAACAAGCTCGGCAATCCCTTCGCGATCGTGGCGATGCCCGACGGCAGGCTGATGGTGACCCTCAAATCGGGTACGATGGAGATCCATGACCGCAATGGCGCGCTGGTCAAAAAGATCACCGGCTTGCCGGAAGTGGTATATGCTGGTCAGGGTGGGTTGCTCGATGTTGCCTTCGATCCGAAATTTGCGAGCAATAAGATGATCTATTGGAGCTACGCCGAGAAAGTGGCGGGGGGCAGTGCGACGGCGGTTGCCAAGGGGAAACTGGACGAAGCCGCGGGAAAGGTCGACAATATCACCGTGATCTTTCGGCAAACACCCGCGACAAAGGGCAATTTGCAATTTGGCTCCCGGCTGGTCTTTGAACGCAATGGCGATCTCTTCGTCAGCCTCGGCGAAAAATTTGCCCCGGATGTCCGCGTACAGGCGCAGCAGTTGAACTCCTATTTGGGAAAGATCATCAGGATAACGACGGATGGCAAACCCGCGGCGGGTAATCCCTTTGCGAACCAGCCGGATGCAAAGCCCGAAATATATTCTTACGGTCATCGCAACCCCGATGGGCTGGAGATCGATCCGTCGACCGGAGAACTGTGGGAGACCGAGTTCGGACCACACGGCGGAGACGAAATAAACCACATTCGCCCGGGCCGGAACTACGGTTGGCCCGTTATCACCTATGGTCTCGAGTACTCCGGCGATAAAGTGGGTGATGGCATTCAGCAGAAAGCGGGAATGGAACAGCCCGTCTATTACTGGGACCCGGTCATCTCACCCTGCGGCATCTGTTTTTACGCCGGAAGCGCCATCCCGGAATGGAAGGATAATTTGTTCATTGCCGCGCTCAGCGGACAGCAGCTGGACCGGATCATCATCAGAAACAATAAGGTCGTCGGCGAAGAAAGGCTGCTGACGGACAAAGATCAGCGGTTTCGCGATGTCGCCTATTCGAATAACATGCTCTTTGCGATCACCGATGACGGCGATATCTATCGGATCTCGAAGCAATAGGCGCGGCGCGCCCCGCCCCACGATCTTTCAATCCCGCATTGCCGGCAGGGCTTACTGCGCGCGTTAGGCTCCCGACCCTACACCGCTGATGACGGCATATAAAAAACCCAGGACAACAAACGACAAAACGATGATGAGAAGGATCCCATAGATCCTGAAATATCTGCGCAATTGGTTGAATCCTTCGTTGGTGCTGATGTTGTCCATCGCGTCCATCCCTCTTACGGTCGCCGTAGCGAAACGATAGAGAACATAATTGATGAAGACCCCTATCGCCGCCGTGATCAGGACGGTGACGACCGATGTGGTTCGGACCATGCTGTTGATGCGCGCTCCTTCTTCCGAGTCCGGCAGATATCCTTGCCGGCCAAAGAACGCCACGATTAAGACGACGCCGTAACCGATAAATGCACATAGCGCGCAGATCCTTGCCCAAAGGGCAGCTTTTCGGACATTGGCACGCGTACTCTCGTCGAAAGCCAGATTGAAAAAATTGTCCAGGTCATTCACCTGGAGAGGTGTTTGTTGGTCTTCCATATAGCTTAGGCGTTAAACAACTTTGTTAGTGAAAGGAGATTACTGAGAAGGCTCAGGAAAGCGACGATCCCGGCGACAACAAAATAGGTGTGCAGACACTGCATGCCTTTCGCAAATGCCACCTGGTCCTGATGCTCGATGCCCTGGCGTGTCAATACGGAAAACCGGTAGAGCATGAACACGAGGAAACCGAAGATCGCAAAGATCACCAACAGGCCGATGACGACCAAAGCAGTGCCTAATTCCGCGAGACCTTCGATCGCCGGTATTACCCGGGAGAAGGTCGCCAGCAGCGTCGATCCGGCCAGTCCGAAAGCCAACAGGAAGAGTGCTAATGCGATGAAGCCTACGATCGAAAGGAAGCGGGACCAGCGGACGGTCTCCCGAAGGATATTACCGCCATCGTAATCAAGCTGCATCCCGAGAAAGGAGTCGGGTTGTTTATTTTCCATGTTTTGGGGGGGTGGGTTTATCCCACAATAAAACGAAAAAAACCGAAAACAGGAAGCACAAATAGATATTTTCTCTGCATTCTCCTCCGCGCTTTCAACCTAAAATTTCAGACTATAGGTAACGCTCGGAATGACGGGGATAAAGGGGATCTCCTTAGCCTCCACCTGCCTCGTCGCCGGATTGATCGTCCGGTACACGAGGCTGCCGTTCCGGCGGCCATAGACGTTGTACACGGCAAAGATCCACTCGGTTTCCAGCACTCCCCGCCGGGTTGTCCTGGTCTTTCGGTACCGTACACTCAGATCAAGCCGGTCATACGGCTCAAGCCGGTAGTTATTGGTCTTGATCCCAAAGGTGCTCACGGTATCCCGGTTCCGTCCCCGGCCGACGGCACGTCCTCTGGCCTGGCTCGGGTACAGGGGATTGCCGCCCCTCACAAAAAAGCCCGTGGTATCCGTGTCGAGGGTGAAGGCCCGCCCGCTGGCCAGGACAAAATTTGCCGCCACCCGCCAATGGTCGTTGAGGGCATAGCCCCACGAAAGATCGAGCAAATGCCGCCGGTCAAAGGCATAAGGAAAAGATTGACCCAGATTCAGCGAATCAAATCGCTGCCGGGCATAACTCAAAGAATAAGCCAGGGTGCCGGTCCATCGTCCGCGATTCTTGCGCACAAAAAATTCCGCCCCATAACTCCAACCCCTTCCAAACACCACTTCGTTCTCGACGGCATTATCAACGGTAGGGGAGGTCCCGCCGCCAAAAAGCAGCTGATTGCCCAGTCGCCGGTAATACAACTCTACACTCGTCTGCCAGGTGTTTTGCCGGAAATTCCGGAATAACCCGGCAGCCACTTCGTTCGAAGATTCCGGCCGCACCTCCGGCCCGCTGCCGATCCAGATCTCCGCCGGGAAGGAGGCATTATAACTCTGCACCAGGTGGAGATACTGGTGCATTAATGTATAGGATAGTTTCACACTCGTCGCCGCATCGATCATATAGAGAAAGGCCAGCCTCGGTTCGACGCTGAAATACCGGGCTCCGCCACTAAAATAGACCGGCGCCCTGACCCCGGCATACAACTGTACACGCTGACCGAGCCGCATATCGTCACTGGCGTACAAGGCCAGGCGGGAAGAACCCTTAGCCGGGATATTGCCCGGAACAATGCCGCCCGTGGAGTCTGTGCCCGGAACAGTGCCGGACAGCGAGGCCGGGTACAAGGTTTGGTTCAGATAGTCAACCCCCGCACCAATACTGTGGGCCGGCGATAGATAATAGGTGAAGTTCGTTTTGACATGAACATCTCTGATCCCGGAATACAACTGCGCGACATACCCGTTCTGCGTCGCCGACAGGAATTGGTGATAACGGTTATATTCAACCGATGAGTTCGAGAAAAGCTTTCCCGAATACTGGTGATTCCAACGGGCGGTAAACGTACTGTTCCCAAAATGCAAGGAGTAGTCGATCCCCGTCGCATCGGCGGAGTCGCTGGTATACCGGTTGTTGTCCCTGCCGGTATAAAAGCTCAGCAACAGGCGGTCCTTCGGCGACAGCGTGAAGTTCACCTTGGCATTGACATCATAAAAATAATAGTTGTCGAAAAAATTCTTTTGCAGCAGGGGGTGCAGCAGCCAGTCCGCCGTGCTTCGCCGCGCCGAAAGCAGGTAAGATGATTGCCCCTTGCTTATCGGCCCATATACTGTCGCCCCCGCCGCCACGGTACCCAGGTCGATATTCCCTCCCGTCTGCTGGTTGCTCCCATCCTTCATCACGACATCCAGCACGGAGCTGAGGTGGTCGCCATACGATGCGGGGAAGCCTTCTTTCAGCAAATTCGCGCGTTGGATCACCGGCGTATGGAAGATGCTCACGGGCCCAAATATATGACTGGGGTTATATAAGGTGGCCTCGTCCAGCAACACCAGGTTCTGCCCCGCGTTACCACCCCGGACAAAATATCCCGGCGAACCGTCCATCCCGGCCTGGACACCCGGTAAGCGCTCGACGGCATTGATCAGGTCGCCCGCACCGCCGGCTGAAGGAGACTCAACGAGCATGTCCCTGGGGATCTCAAATGCCGCCGCCTGGCTTTTTTTTATATTGTCCTCCCGCTTGTCCCGGGCAAAAGTCAGCGGATGGATATCTTCCTGGATATAGTCCCGCTCCAGCAGAAAAGAAAGGTCAAGGTCTGACCCGGCGGGGGCCTGCTGTTCCTGCCGCTGATAGCCGATATACGAAACATCTATCGGGAAACTGTCCATCACAGGAAGGGTAAGCGAATAGAAACCCCAGGCATTCGACACGACACCGACGCGGAGAGTCGGGACAACCACGCTTGCCCCGGCGAGAAACTCCCCCGAACGGGAATCCCGTATATACCCGCTGAGCACAATACGGGAAGGCTTTGCCATCGGCTCCAGAACGATCTGGTGGCCGATCACCCGGTAGGAAAGGGCCCTTCCCCGCAAAAGTAAACCCAACAGATCACGCAACGAAACATCAGCCGCCGTCAGCGTTACCTTCTCCTGCTTTCGGATCAGCTCCATGCCATAGGCAAACCGCAATGACACACGGGACTCGATAATGGCCAGCGCCTCCGGAAAGGACCGGTTGCGGATATCGACACTCAGGCGGGAAGACGTCAACAGGTTGTCCTGGGCAGATACACCCAGCCCGGTAAAAAAGAATAGGACAAAAAGCAAAACAGGCGGTCTACGCCGCCGGGATCGAAGGTATTTGCTCATTCGGTTTACTTCAAAGGGTGATTGGCAGCCCGGGTCTTCGGCTTGAGCAGATAGCCGCCATTACTGTCGGCATAATCCAGGTCCAGGGAAGCGCAGATGATCCGCAACGCATCTTCGGTAGACTCGCCGCCGAGATCGATGGTCAGCCGGTTTTCCAACCCGACGCCCTCACCTGCCACAATCGCCTTTCCGGACCTTTGCCCCAACGCATCAAGCACTTCCCGAAGCGGGACGTCATAAAAACGCATCTGTACATCGCCAAAATGATCTTTCGCAGGATAAAAAACAAGCGAATTTCCCGCGATCAACAACCTCCGTTCCTTGCTACTCTTGCTGATGAACGCAACCTTGCCCGCCGACACCGACACGACAATGCTATCGGCGTTTCGTTCCACCGTAAAATGGGTCCCGATATCTTCCACCGCCGCTACACCCATCTCCACGCGGAAAGGCCGTCGCTCCCTGTTCACTACTTCGAAGCGGGCTTTGCCGGAAGCCAGTACGATCGTTCTGCTGCCGTTCTCATATCCCGGGGCAACCGTCAAACTCGTCTGCGGATCAAGCTCGACGGTCGAACCGTCAGGCAACGACAAATTGCGCCGCTCTCCCCTTGTCGTGCGATAGACCACCCCCGCATTCTTTTTCTCGAGGAACCACCATCCCCCACCAACCACCATCACAACTACGGCGGCAGCAACGAGATAACGGCTCAGGGTAAAACGCCTTGCTCCAATCGATTGCGGCGCTGACCTTTCCGTGCCCGGCCCTTCCCGGCCCATCTTTTCGTGCAGATGCATCCACGCCCTGTCGGCATCGGCATCCCGGTATGCCGGGTAGTCGGCTAATCCGGTCTTCCACAACTCCTGCAGCCGCTCGTAGACCCGGCGGTTCTCGTCCGAAGCGCCCAGCCATTCCTGCAGCCGGGCATCGTCGGCAGGCGACAGTTCTCCACGCAGTGCCGGTTCTACCAACTCCCAGGGGATATCATCGTATTTGTGCAGAGGATCCATGGTGATATATCTAAGACAGGTAATAAACAGCGCGGACCTAGTGGCCGCGCCGAAAAATTTCGTATATGATAATAAGCATGCCGATCAACAGCGAGTCCCGGTTCGCCAGCACCTGCTTCAACTGCTTCAATGCATACGTAATGTGATTTTTTACGGTCTTGATGGAGATCCCAAGCCGGTCGGCTATCTCCTGTTGCTTTAGTTCCTCGAATCGGCTCATTTTAAACACCTTCTGACATTGTTCCGGAAGTTCATCGATGGCCCGGTAAAGTCGCACCTTTAATTCGTTGTCCTCCATAGCCCTCTCCTCAAATCCCCTTTCCTCCGGGAACCTGTCATCCGAATGATGCCTGCCCCTTCGCCGGATTTTGTCCAACTCGTTCAGGCTCCTGTTAATGACGGCACGGTATAGATAGGCCTTCAGCGAGATCTCGATCACGATTACCCCGGATCTCTCCCAGATGCGCAGAAATACGTCATTGACAATCTCCTCGGCCAGCCCCGCATCCCTGACATACGTATAGGCCGCCAGAAACAACGTCTTGAACTGCTCCTTATAATATTGCTCGAACACCCGACCATCCTTCCGCCGGATACCCTCCCAGATGGTTTCTTCTTGAGGATTCATTTTTCATTTTTTCACCCGGCCACTAGGACCATCGCTTTCTTTTTCTGTCCTATTAAAACAACCGGGACCCGAACCCAAAAAAACAGATTTTAATTTAAAAAACAACGTTTTAAACAATTAAATCAAATAAACTATGAAAACTGCAAGACTCGTATTCGTCGCTTTTGTTCTTTTCCTGGCTACCAACTGCCTTTTCTGGGCCTGTAAGAAAAGCAGCAGCGAACGCGGCTCGGGACACCTCCGGGTGATGCTCACGGATGATCCCGCCGAATATGACGCCGTCTACATCGATGTTCAGAAAGTGGAGGTCAACGTCTCATCCGACTCCAATACCAGCTCGGGATGGCAGACAGTCAACGTCCTGCGCCCCGGCGTCTACAATCTGCTTCAGTTCAGCAATGGCATCGACACCCTGCTGGCTGACGCAGATCTTCCCGCGGGAAAACTCTCTCAGATGCGCCTGATACTTGGCGACAATAATTCGGTCGTCGTCAACGGCCAGAACTTCCCTTTGAAGACCCCTTCAGCCCAACAGTCCGGTCTTAAGTTCAATATCCATGCAACGCTTACCGCCGGCATCGTCTACCGGTTGTGGATTGACTTCAACGCCGGCCGCTCCATCGTTACGACCGGCAACGGTGGCTACATTTTGAAGCCCGTTATTCGTACCTACACAGAGGCCATCGGCGGCAGTATCAAGGGATACGCCTTACCGGGAGTGGCAAAACCCCAGGTATGGGCCACCATGGGTGCTGATTCCCTGCTGGCATTACCCGACTCCGCCACCGGCTACTATTTCTTCGGCGGCGTCGCGGCAGGAACATGGAACCTCCTGATCAATGCCGGTGATACTACATACAAGGATAGTACCTTCACCGTGACAGTAAGCACCGGCGTCGTCACCAACGCAGGTTCCGTGCTCCTGCCAAAAAAATGACGGACACATGAGAAAACGGGGGCCTCAGCGAAACCGGAGGCTCCCTTTTTTTAAATGCGTCATAATCTCTACAGAATGTTTACAGATTGATGGTTAACCGATAAATTATTCGATCTGCGCTTGCATTTTTAGAGATTGCCTGCTACTTTCGCTACCGTTGAACCGTATCCTATTAGCCGAACATAATCCCTATTCCTTATGAACCGTACCAACCTATTCCTTGAACAGGCGACCATTCGCCTTTACCATCTCTTTCTTTGTCTTTCTTTCTTCACGAGCTTATTGTTGTGCAATTACCGCTCCCTGGGCCAGACCCTGGATACTACTGACCTTCCCGTACTTTGGCTGAGGGCAGACCGCTGCAGCGTCACCGACACCGCCTGGAAGGACGTAACCGGTCATGGCTATGACGGGAGCTTTTTTGGCCAGGGCGTGCGAAAGAATGTCCTGCTGAATTATAATCCCGCAATCTGGTTCAACGGCGCGGATGACTCAGTACGCATCGCCTATAATCTGGACAGTCTTTCTGAGATGACCTATATCGCCGTTTTCGTGCCTGCGGATACGAATGAGCGGGCCATCTGGGGCACAGGCAACGCCCTTACGCGCAATACCCTCATGACGACACACCGCGTAAACGGGCCCGACAGCACCGCCGATACAGTGATAACGGCAGCCCAAACCCCTGCGCTGACCACGGTGTTGCAGAACTGGCAGCCAAATGACAGCGTGCAGCCCAGCCCCTCTGCATATCTGCTGATGGGTTCGTCGGCGCAAACTGGTGGGGCCTCAGGACAAACTGGTGGGTCCTCCGGGCAGGCTGGCGTAATCCCGCCTTTCAAGGGCGCACTCGCCGAGTTGCTGGTCTTCGACCGCAGCCTCGACGTGCTGACACAGGTGCAATATGAGACCTATCTCGCACTAAAATACGGCGTCCCGCTCGGCAGCGGCAACTATGTCAGCGCGGCACAGACCGTGCTCTGGGACGCAGATAAGAACAAGGACTTTAAATATCGGATAACGGGTCTGGGCCGCGAGGACTATTTCTCGCTCCATCAGAAACAGGCGGCTTGCGCGGTCGACGCGGATAGCCTGCTGGTGCTGAGCCGGGGCAGCCTCCGCCCGACCAATATCGACAACACCGACAGCCTCCTCAACGGCGGCTACCTGCTGTGGGGAGACAACAACAAAGCCCTTACGGTGGCGGCTACCCCAGATAGTCAGCTGCAACTGCTGAATCGCGGCTGGCTGATGGCCGTCAGCGGAGCCGACAGCGGCTCAAGCGTGACGACCGTCCGGGTGAACAATAAGAATTTCCCCTCCAGTGCAAACGGCTACTGGCTGGTGCTGAATACGGGTGGCTATACCGGATTCCCAGTGGATAGCCTCAACTACCACCTGCCGGATTCAACGGCCGGCGACAGCCTGGTCTACTACCGCGGTGTCCATTGGGACCCCGATCACTCGGGAAAGGATCTCTTCGGCTTTGTTCAAGGGCGCAATCTGCTCCTCAAATTGCATGTACTCGATAGCCCGACCTGCGGAAGCCCGCTGGCGGGCAAGGCGAGTCTGCAGGCCATCGGCGGCCAGGCGCCTTACTATTATCGCGTGATCGGCGCCAATGGATCGGTCATCGCCTCGGGCATGATGACAAACTCGACGGATTCCGTCGGCAACCTGGGCATGGGAAACTATTCCATCCTCCTCACCGACGCAGGCGGACATCAATCCCTGCGCAACCTGACGATGGCCGTTCCGCAGGCCCAGGAGTTGACGATCGGTCTTGGACCGGCCCAAATATTACCGACGGGTGGCCAGCTGGTGTTCGACGCCTCCGGGAATATCCCGGCCGGCGCAGCGGCAACTTATCAATGGAGTGGTGACAACGGCTTCAATGCCACGACACCAGCTATCACCGTAAGCGAACCCGGACTCTATACGGTTACCGTGACAAGCATGGCAGGCTGTGTCTTCCGGGATTCCATCGACATCACCGGTGAGGCGAAGCAGCATGTCGCCGTCTATCCCGCACCATCCGTGGATGGAAATTTTACCATCAGCGTGTCATTGCCGGAGGCCGGTGACGTGTCCGTCGGCATCTATGATCTGAACGGTAACAAACAGCAGGAGATGGCAGGTCACCAAAATACCGAATACCGGTTCCCCGGGCATCTTTCCACGCCCGGTGTCTATATGATCTCCGTGAAAACACCCCATGGAGTCGATTCCCATAAGATGCTTATCCTTTAACCCCAATCCCTATCCCATGACAGCGAGTTTTACCAAAAACATTGCCTACCTTTTTATAGCCCTTTCTCTATCGGCCGTCGCGACAGCCAATTCGCCGGGTGATAAGACCCATGCCGGCAAACGTCGGGTCTATTCCGCCGACCGTCAGGAGGGCGTCATCGGCGTCACCGCGGCGAACCCAACGGATAACCCGGCCGACAATCTTTTTCACGTGTATCTGAAAGTTCCCCTGAAAGGGAATCAACGGATATGGCTATCCTACGATCTCGACGGGGTGCAGGATTATACGGCCGTGAGCCGGAGCATCAACGATCAACTGGCCGTTGGCGGATATTTTGTGCGCAAACGGTCCGGTTGGGAACACCAGCGCCAACGGGTGAGCGCCACCTGGCTGCGCGAAGGAGATAACGTCATCCGCTTCACCCTGCCCGCAGGCGCGACCTATGGATACAAGGTGCGAAATCTCTCGATCGAAGTGGGGGCGCCGGCGGAAGAGGAATCGGTGGTCGTGACACAGCAATCGGCGCCGGCCTACGACGGCAAAGGATATATAGAAGGATTTATCACCGGCGCAGGTCGTAAGCAGGCGAAGGTGACCATCGATGGGCGGGCCGCCCGGGTATGGAAGGGGACTTTTGAAGCCATCGTCGGGCGGCCGGCGGATTCGGCGGCCGGCTGGCAGTCCACAGTCGTCGTGGAATACCCGGATGGAAGAAAACAACGGCGGTTGGTTCGATTCACCGGCGAACAGCGCGCGGATTACCAATTCGGGCTGTCCGATGCAGTGCAGTCGGAACAGCGATGGGTGCGGACCGGCCAGGCCGCCGTGCTCTCCACAGGGAACGCTTCGATCGCCATCCCCCAGGGCGCCCTTCGCGCCGCGTCGACCGTCAGCATCACCGCGCTACGAACGATTGATCTGCCCGCGATGGACATGGGGATGGTCAATGTGACGCCGGCCGGGGGCGGATTCCGGTTCCTGCCACACGGGACAAGATTTGCACAGGATGCGAAACTGACCCTAAGCTATGACTCGGCGGCTATCCCGGACGGGTACACGGAGAAGGATATTCGAACCTATTATTTCGACGAGAAGAAAGGACATTGGATCGCCCTGCCGCTGGACAGCGTGTCGGCCGGATCCCGAAAGATAATTTCGCGAACAGGTCATTTTACCGATATGATCAACGCGATCATCAAAGCTCCTGAATCGCCACAGGTAGAGGCATATAATTCGAATTCGATGAAAGGGATCAAAGCGGCCGATCCCGGCAGGGCCGTGAACCTGATCGCTCCGCCAAAGGCAAACCCCATGGGCGGCGCGTCATTGGGCTATCCGATAGAGCTCCCCGCCGGCCGCCACGGTCTGCAACCGCAGGTGGCCATCGGTTACAACAGCGCGGGCGGTGATGGTTGGATGGGGATGGGCTGGGATCTTTCGACGCCTTGTATCGGTATCGATACGCGCTGGGGCGTTCCGCGCTTCGACGCTCAGAATGAGACGGAGACCTATACGATGAGCGGCGCACAGCTGAGCCCTGTCGCACACCGGGGCAACTTGGTGGCCCGGACGGCGGAAAAACAATTTTACCCAAGGGTGGAGGCTGCCTTCGATAAGATCATCCGGCATGGCAACAACCCGCAGAACTATTGGTGGGAAGCGACCGACAAGGAAGGGACAAGATATTTTTATGGCGGTGATCCCTCTTCGGGCGCAGACGCGGCGAGCACGCTCGGCGACGCATCGGGCAATATCGCCCATTGGGCATTGCGGGAGGTGCTCGACCTGCATGGCAACTTTATTCACTATTTCTATACGAAGGTGAATGATCCGGGGATCATCGGCAGCACGGTGATGGGAGTACAGCTGTACTTAAGCAAGATCACCTACACAGGATATAACGGGACGGAAGGCCGGTATTCGGTTCTCTTTGGCCGGGACCGGGACGTCGACGGACATTCAATCCGCAAGGATGTGACCGTCACCGCCATCAACGGGTTCAAGCAGGTGACGGCCGACCTGCTGCGCCGCATCGACGTGCAACTGGACGGCGTCGATATCCGCCATTACGAGCTCAACTACAAAGAAGGAGCCTTCTACAAGACACTGCTGGCAGGCATCAGCCAATATGATGCGGCAGGGAAGTTCTTCAACCAGCATACCTTCAACTATTACAACGATATCGCCTCGGGTGGCACCCTGGTGCCGCTGGCCGGCGCGCAAAGCTGGGTCATGGGGTCGGACAACATCCACGGAGACATGCTGACGCATCTCAACGGGTTTACCGACGAGGCCTCATCATTGAGTGGAACGTCCAACAGTGACCTGAGCGGCGGCGTGACGGTATCCGTGGGTTTCGGCAGTCCCGCCGACAAACTTAATTCCATCGGCGGCTCATTCAGTTATTCACAATCACAAAGCAAAGGGCTGCTGGCGATGATCGATATCAACGGGGATGGGTTACCGGATAAATTGTTCTATGACGGAGGCAGCGATGCGCTCTACTACCGGCCGAATCTGTCTGGCGTCTCGGGCAAGACGAGCTTTGGCAACCGGATTACCATCAACGGCCTCAACGTCTTTCAGAAAGATAGATCGTCGGGCTATACGGTAGGGCTGGAAGCGGTTGCGCTGACAGCTCTCATGGCCGGCGCCAATACGGGCCAGACGACCAATACGACAACCATTTATTTCACCGAGGCCAATGGGGACCAACTGGCCGATATCGTAAAGGACGGACAGGTGTATTTCAATCATCTCGATTCCACCACGGGCCAGATCACCTTTACGCCAACCAGCGTCGGTACGCCAAGTCCAGTATTCGCGGGTGTAACGATCAGCCAAAACCTGGTAGACCCTACCGAGTTGGCAAACGATCGTCAGCAGGCTATCGACCAAAACCCGCTGCAGGATATCGTGCGGATGTGGCAGGCGCCCTATAACGGCACTATCAATGTCACGGCGCCGGTGCAACTCCTGCCGTCGAACGATCCCAACCGGGCAAGCACACCTGCCGACGGAGTGCGGGTAGCCGTACAACTTCGCGGTACGGAGCTCTGGAGCCAGACCATCGGACCGGATGATTATTCGACGCACCAGCCAACAGGGCTAACCGGCTTGACCGTGCAGAAAGGCGACCGGATCTATTTCCGCGTCGGATCGATCGAAAACGGGAGCTACGACTCGGTCAACTGGGCGCCCGTGATCGACTACGTTGGCCAGGACGCTACCCTCACCGATGCCAACGGCAAGACCCTGTATCATTTCGATGCGGCCAAAGATTTTGTTCTCAGCAGTGCACAGACCCTGACACCGCCACTCAATGGGACGGTGCATATCGGCGGGCCGTTCGTCAAACCCGTGACAACGGATGATGTAACGCTGATGATCCAACAGACGGTTTCGGGCACCACTTCGACCATCTGGCAGCAGACCTACGCGAAGGACCAGGCCGTCAATACGACAACCTCCCTGGATAATATTTCGGTGACCAACACCAGCCAATATAGCTTCGTGGTCTCCTCCCCAACCAATATCGACTGGGCAAACGTTTCCTGGCAGCCGGTGATGAAGTTCACCAGCGCCGCCGATCCTACTGTCGACCTGACGCAAACAACGATCCAGACCGCCGCGGTGCCGAACTACACGGTCCTGGCCAATGGGCTGCAGCCGGCGCTGCCATATAGTGTCGTGCTGGGCGACGCATCCGTGCACAGTGTTACGGTGACACCACAACTTATCCCCGGAGGGGGCACCGGGATGATCGTGTTCTCGGTGAAGGCGCCGGGCAAGCTGCTCGGCGAAGTGGTGATGCCCGTACAGAACGGCGTTGTACAGCCCGGCAATTATGCCCTGAACATCAGCGTACAAAACGGCGATCATCTGTACATGGAATACCATGTCGCCGATGCTACCCTGGCCGCGGCGATCACGAATGCGTCGGCTGCATTGAGCGGGGAGTTTACCGCCACCGTACCCGCCGCAATTTGGTCCTCCGTCCCAAAGAACGGCAAGGAAGAAGACATAATTTTCGGGACCTTCTACCGGGGCTGGGGTCAGTTTGCGTGGAATGGGAATGGCGCGGCCGGAACACAGGCCATCAACGAGAGCCTGCTGAAGCCGAGCGACCAGATCATGCAGAAGACGGCCAATCTCGACGCTGGCGCGCTTACGCAACAGGACGGCAATCAGCTGACGCCTTCGCAGACCTACGATCCCAAAGCCGACCAGTTTATCATTCTGGTGGCCAGCGGCAACCAGCAGCGCTGGGGCGGTTATGATCCCGAGGTGTTTGTCAAGGGCGCGAATATGAGCAGCAGCCGCATGGGAGCCAAGGATGTGAGTCCCCTGGTGATCAATACCGGCACAGGCACAGGTTCCCCCGGCATCGACAAGGTGAGCAAAGTGACAAGCACCTCGTATACCCTCAGCGCCAGTATAGGCGTGGCCGGGGCAAGTGGAAGCTTCTCCAGCAGCACCTCGAAGAGTTTGACGGATTTCATGGATATGAACGGCGATAAATACCCCGATATCGTGGGCGAGCAGTTGATCCAATACACCGACGCCCGGGGCGGACTGTCCGCCAGAACGACACCCAACGGTCCGATCCAGCAGACGGCCGGGACGGTCAAGGGCGTAGCGCTCACCGGCTCTCCCTCCATCCCCACTTCCATCTTCCGGAAAAGCCCGCAGGGTAACCAACAGGTGGATGCCGGCAATGCGCAGACCAACGCGGGTTCGGCGAAGATCAGCGTAACCGGCAATGCAGGCGTGAACCAGGGATCCAATCAATCGAATTTCCTCTACCTCGACATGAATGGCGACGGTTTGCCCGACCGGGTCGATCAGTCAAGCCACCTGGTCTCGCTCAATCTCGGCTATGGTTTCGCACCAGGAGAAAACTGGGGCCTCGATCAGATCCAGCAAGGCGGCAGCAACGCCTTTAGCGGCGGTGCGGGCCTGGGGTATAATTTTGGTCAAAACAGCATTTCGGTAGGCGTGAGCCTGTCGCGCAGCGATAACGCAACAAATCTGTCGCTGCAGGATATGAACGGGGACGGCCTGCCCGATCTCGTGACGGTTGCCCAGGGCGGCGGCGGTGCTCCCGTCCTCCAGGTGCGGCTCAATACCGGCAATGGATTCAGCACGGATATGCTTACATGGACAGGCGCCTCGGCGATCGGTACCAACAGCAGCGCTTCGGAATCTGCCAACCTCGCCTTTACAGTAGGTTTCACGATCTTCGGCGTCAAATTCACGGTGAACCCCAGCGCCAATGTAGGCTTCGGGATGGCCCGCGACCTGACCAGGATCCAGGATATCAACGGAGACGGTTACCCGGACTTTGTCAGCTCGACCAAGGACGATAACCTGACGGCAGCCTTGTCGACCATCGGCCGGACAAATCTGCTGCAATCGGTAAGCCGGCCCATGGGCGCAGCCTTCACCCTGGACTATCAGCGGGCGGGCAATACCTATGCAATGCCGAACAGCGTCTGGACACTGACTTCGGTAAAGCTGTTCGATGGCTTCCGCGGCGACGGGCCCGATACATTATTGACGACATTCGACTATGCCGGCGGCCACTTCGATCGGGACGAGCGCGAATTTGACGGCTTCGCCACCGTACATATGTACGCACATGATGCTGCCCATAATAATGCAGTGTATTCGGTGGCTACAGAGATCTTCTCCAATGACAATTTTTATACGAAAGGAATGCTGCTGTCGACGCTGACGGAGGACGGCAACGGTAAAAAATATACGGAGACGGACAATACCTACCAACTCCGTGATATCGCTTCGGGCACGGTATTGCCGGACTCATACAAGAGCAATGACGCCGGCGCGGCCTTCGTAGCCCTGAGCCGGACCGACCGGCTGTTTTATGAAGGGCAGCCCAATCCCGGGAAAACGACGTACATGACCTATGGCTACGACACGAAGGGAAATATCACTCAGTATACCGATTTTGGGGACCCGGGTGCCGCCGATGACATCGGCGCGGCCATCACTTATTATAATGTCCCGGATAAATATATCGTCGGTTCGCCGAAGTCGATCCTCGTGACGGGGTCGGGAGTGACCTACCGCAAGCGGGAAAGCACGATCGATCAGCAGACAGGGGATGTCACGGAGATGCGCCAGTATTTACAGAATGGCACGGTGGCGACGACCGATATGGGCTACGACGGGTATGGCAACCTGATCAATATCACGGGCGCCGCCAATTCGAAGGGCCAGCGTTTCCGGCAGGATTATGTCTTTGACAACCATGTACAGCAATACGTCGTCAAAGCGACAAACAGTTTCGGCTATAGCTCACAGTCAACCTTCGACTACCGCTTCAGCCAATTGCTAAGCTCTGTAGACCTCAACAACAATACAGTCAACTATCAACTGGACGACCTGGGCCGGGTTGTCCGGGTAACAGGTCCGTATGAACTCGCCGCCGGAGTTCCTTATACCATCATGTTCGACTATCATCCCGGATCGGTGGTTCCCTGGGCCCATACCACCCACTATGACCCCGCACATCCAGGCAATGACCTGGAGACGGTGACCTTTGTGGATGGCCTGGGAAGGATGCTGCAGACCAAGAAGGACGGCGCCATCTTCCAGGGACAGGGCCGGGCCGACAAAGAACAGCTGATCGTGTCGGGTCGCATCCGCTTCGACGGCCTTGGCCGTCCGGTAGCCGCTTATTACCCCGTGACGGAGAATAAGGGGACCGATACGGTGTTCAATTCAAACTTTGACAATATCGCTCCGACAACGACGACCTACGACGTGCTCGACAGGGTATTGACCATAACCCTACCGGACGGGTCGGTCACGCAGACGGCGTATGGTTTTGGAAGCGACCGGCAGCAACAAACGCAGTTCGGTACCACGATCACCGATGCCAACGGAAAAATTGCCGAACAATTCACCAATGTCCGGGGACTGGTAACGGCCAGCAAAGACCATACGGGCAATGGCGATGTCTGGACCAGCTTCACCTACGACGCGATAAACGAACAAATCTCGGCGATGGATGACATCGGCGCCACGACAGTGTCGCAGTATGATATGCTGGGCCGCAAGGTAAGCGGAAGCCACCCGGACCAGGGGCTGACACAGTTTACCTATGACCTGGCGGGGAATCTGATCCGGCAGGTGACCGCCAACCTGCAAAAGGATAGCACGGCCATTGTCTATAGCTATGATTTCAACCGGCTGACGGATATCACCTATCCGCATAACACCGAGAATACTGTGCATTATACCTATGGAGCGCCAGGCGCCGTCTCCAACCGCGCGGGAAGGATCGTCGTCCAGGAAGATGCATCGGGTGCGCAGGAGTTTTTCTATGGACCAATGGGAGAAACGCTGAAAAACGTGCGGACGGTCATCATCCCGAAGTTTGGCGAGCAAACCTATGTGACGCAATGGACCTATGACACCTGGAACCGGCTTACCTCGATGATCTACCCGGACAGCGAGGTGATAACCTATAGCTATAACCTGGGCGGAGGCTTGCTGTCCATGGCCGGCAACCGCTCGGGACAGGTAACCTCCTATGTACAGCAATTGGGGTATGACAAATTCGAGTCGCGGCTGTACCTGGGATATGGTAACGGCACACAAACCAACTATAGTTATGAACCCGACCGCCGGCGTCTGCAGAATATGGTGGTCACCAACGGCAACGGCAATGGACGCCGGATCATGGACAATGTCTATGCCTATGATAAGGTGAGCAATATTCTCAGCCTGACAAACAACGCGCCGATCCCTTCGAGCAACCTCATGGGCGGTTCGGCACAGTACAGCTATACATATGACGATCTCTACCGGCTAACTACGGCGAGTGGTTTGTTCAAGGGTTCGAACGAACAGGACCGGTATAGCCTTTCAATGGAATACAACAGCGTGGGCGGGATCACGCGCAAGACGCAGACCAGCGACAAGAGTCCCAACGGGAATAAGTGGATCGCGCAAAAGAAGATGAGCTATGACAATTCCTATACCTATGATCCGAAACAGCCGCATGCGGCTACGCATATCGGTCGTCAGACCTATACGTATGACCCCGACGGCAACCAGACGGGCTGCACCGACGATAAGACCGGCCAGCGCCAGAAAAAGGTCTGGGATGAAGAAAACCGGCTGCGCAGCGTGTCGGTCAACGGTCAGCTGAACAGCTATGTCTATGACGCCTTGGGCGACCGGGTGCTGAAGGGGCTCGGATCGGGTCAGTCGGTGTTCGTCGACGGGGCCGTCAGCGGCAGCTCCGGCGGGGTGGGTAATTTTACCGTGTATGTCAATCCTTACCTCGTCGTGAAGAGCGGCGAATACTCCAATCATTACTTTATCGAAAGCCAGCGGATCGCTACGCGGCTGGAACATGGCTGGGATCAACAGGTGTCGGCTCCGGATGCAGGTGACAGCGTTCCCTATACAAAGAAGGGGAAACAACTGATGCTGGGCCTGAACCGGGATCAGCAGGCGCTCCAGGGCGATAGCGCGGCAGCTTCAGGTATTACAGGTGTGGATGCGAGAGCCCCGGACGCGGGCAACGGGAATTCTGGCAACGGGAATTCTGCCAACGGGAATTCCAGCAACGGCAACTCCGCCAACCCGGGGAACAACGGTAACCATTATGCCTATGGACATGATAAAAAGAACGGGTCCGGTTCCGGCGGCAGCACGGGTTCCGGTTCGGGTAGTGCGGATTTTCTGTATTTTTATCACCCGGACCACCTCGGGAGCACCAGCTACGTGACGGATGGCAGCGGGGAGGTCTACGAACACCTGGAGTATTTCGCCTTTGGCGAGACCTTTGTCGAAGAGCACAGTAATACGGACCGGATACCTTATCTCTTTAGTGGTAAGCAACTGGATAACGAGACTGGCCTTTACTACTTCGGTCTGCGGTACTATGACCCCAGAACGAGTATCTGGCAGAGTGTGGATCCCCGGCCAAATGTCGCGGAGAGTCCTTATGCCGCGATGCGTAACAACCCGATCACGATGACGGACCCCAACGGCGATACGACGATCTATTATAATATGACAACCGGCGCGGTGATGGGGCAGGTGAATAATAAGGGAGCGATACAAAGAGTCAAGGTCGATGAGCTGGCACTCGCAAACGTGCTTCCATCGCTGTCCGGGCTGGATCTCTCGAAACAGTCGGATGCCAATACCTTTGTCACCACCCTGAACAATACACTCTCCAGCGGCGACAAAGCCACTGGCAACCACACGATCTCCTTTGGCACCGGGGAGCTGAATATGGATTTCACCGGGCATGCCAATGCAAACAGATCGGCACAGGCCGACGGGTCACTCAATGTCAACGCGATGTTCGACGATGGCAGCTCCGTCAGGATCGCAAGCTACCAGGCTGTCGGCGGACCCTATGGGAATGGGGCTCCTGAGAACGGCCTTTATAAGGCGAACAACGTGCAGGACAGAGGCCCGGCCAGTGCGAGACCAAATGTCGGTATGACCCGGGATGGGGTTGGCTTCAGCATGGACCTGAACCCGCAGTTTCCAACCGGCCGGACGCTCGAACGGATACACCCGGATGGCAATACACCGGGAACAAAGGGCTGCATCGGTTTGCAGGTGGATGCCGGTAGACTGACCGAGTTCAGGAATACCATGAGCAGCTATTTAAGGACCCATCGGAGCATAAAGGTTAACGTCAATATCAGGGGCAACCCGAACAACAACGGTCTTGGCGCCAACGCACATACAAGCAATGCAGTAGAATAAAACAAGGATCATGAAAATAAGAAATCTATTTTGGCTGGGTTGGCTCGTTTTAGGAGCCAACCCGGCAATCGGGCAACAACAATCGATCGTCCCCGATACCGCGGTAAACAATATCAAACTGGCCGATCGCGCCAGCACGGAAAAGGTGTTGGGCACCCATGCCTGGGATAAGCATTTTGAGGCGGGCGGTATGCTGCCACGAATTGAAATAGTCAACCGGGATAAGACCCAGGTGCTAAGATTGCTGTTCGACTACGGCGGAAGCAAAAATTCTGTGGATGGGTTCCAACTGCTGACAGTAGATAAAACCTATAAACTGCCGGCAAAGACGATGACCCTGGATGTAACCGGCTTCGTGACGTCCGCAAAGATCACCCTCGGCATGCCCAGGGCCGGGGTGCTAAAAGCCTTCGGCAATAAGCTCAGGGTGGTGAGCAACAAGGGGGGGATCGAAGAAATGCTGCTCGAAATGGATGAGTCGACGGCATTTGTGAAGCGGCATAATGAGTATAAGTATTTTGCCAGGTGTAGTTTTAAGAACAGTGTGCTGGTGAAATATACAGTTGGCTTTGAGTCGCCATGATAAGATCCGCCAAAGTTCCGCCAAACCATTCGATCGCAGCGCCCGCAACGGAGAGGAACCGTGGTGGTAAATTGAACGGCATCTCCATAGTCCGTGCCGGTCGCATTAGTGGCAAACGCCCGGACATACCATGTGGTGCCCGGCGTCAAATTAATCAGGTTTGCGGTAAAACTTCCATTGCCCATACCTTCGGGCAATTGCTTCGGATGAGTAAAGGAAGCGCTTGTATCCCATTGAATTCCACGGGCGACGACGGTTGAACCGCCATTCGCGGTGACCGTTCCGCCAGAGACGGCGGTGCTATCGGTAATATTGCTAACGGCTGAAGTAGTCACCGCAGGGACTGTAACGGCAGTAGGAGACCCGTTTCTGCTACACGAGTAAATGGTAATTATCGAAAAAAAGGCCAGGGTTAGGTAGTTGAATCGTTCCACGGGGTGAAAGTGGTACCTTTTCTTTGGCAAATACAAGCGCCTCCATCCGCCATAAACTCTATGATTATATCCGTCTTGCTGACGATAAGAAATTGAGCGCCATCTATAGCCTTCTGGAAGGCGAAATAGAGGAAACTCATGAGTGGTGGAAGGATAAAGGCTTTGTGGCGGAATTGGATAAACGCTATCTGGCAATGGAAAAAGGTACAGATAAAGGATTTACCGTTGAGCAGCTAAAGTCATCCATAGATAAACTCCGTAAAAAGCGATATGGCAAATAAATCGGCGGTATCCGTGATTATTTCCGATCCCCCCGTCAAACCAGCAGCTGGGCAAGTATGGTCCTCAATTCACTGTACCTTCCCGGTTTTATGATATAATCGCGCGCTCCCAACTCTTTCGTCTCGCGGGCGTCATCTTCGTCGGGCACCCCGGAAAGTGCGATGACCGGGGTTTGACTCAGGGCCTTTTTTCCCCGCAATTCCTTCAGGAATTCCAGGCCGCTCATGCCCGGCAACCGCAGATCGAGAAAAATAAGATCTGCCGATACCTCGCCCGTCTCTAATTTATAGAGAGCCTGCTGCGCATCGTCCAGGATGATGCAACTTAGCCCAGGGCTAATCGAATGAAGAACAGTGGAAAAGATCCGCTGGTCCGCCTCGTCATCCTCGATGAGAAGAATGTGCTGATAAGGCATAGGCAATGATTAGTGTATCCAAGATAAGCGAATTTCCTGAATAAACCATTACTATGATCCGAGGTCGCGGGCGGACTCGAACCTCGGTTCATACAAGCAACGCGCTGACGCAACCGACCAGCCTGCTCCCGGCCGGGCACTGGCCGTACCACTGGTCAAAGAGATCGATCCACCGGCATTGATATGGGGTGCGCCGTATTTTATGGCCGCAAAAGGAGCCCAGAACCGCAGCGTAAAGAATTCCCGCGCCTGCGGGATATCCGTAGCCTGGATGGTATTCAGGGTCAGGTTCTCACCCGCGGAGAAGACCAGGTGATCGAAATTCCCGATCCCGCTGAAAAAGTGCTTGATGTTCTCTTCCTTGCTCAGATCTACAGCATGCCCCTCGCTGCCGGCAGGCAATTCAGTAAGTGCCTTGTCTACTCTTTGCCGGTTGCTGGAGACGATAACAACCTTGGCGCCTTCTGTGGCTACTGCTTTGGCGGTTGCGAATCCGATTCCCGAGCTGGCCCCCATTAAGATCACTCGTTTTCCTTCTAACGAGCTGCTTGCATTTGACATAACCGATACTTTTTCTATTTTCTCACCAGCCTCAAAGCAATATCCGTGGTGAACAAAGGAGTTCGAAAGACCCGGATGCCCTGCTCCGGTTGCCGGATATCGGCAATCGCCAGTGAAGCACCACTCACCGGCTCATACCAGTTCGCCCGGTACGTCCCCGCCGGAAGTAGTATTGCAAAAGTATCCCGGAAGGATCCCGTATCCGCTTCATATTTGCTGATAAACTGGCTTTTAGGAAAATCGATCTCGTTCGGCTGGCTGTGATGGAT